>CAZMXB010000054.1:0-23069 GCA_964569855.1 uncultured Rhodoferax sp. | reverse complement strand
CTCAGCGCCAGCACCGGGATGTCGGCGGTCAGCGGGTCGTCGCGCAGGATCTTCAGGGCCTGCAAACCGCTGATGCCGGGCAGGTTGATGTCCATCAAAATCACATCGGGCAAGTGGGCCCGCGCCAGCGCAATGCCCCGCAGGCCGTCACTGGCACGCAGCAGGCGCATGTCGGGACGGCGGGCAATCAGTTGCGCCACCAGTTCCATATTGGCCTGGTTGTCTTCGATATACAGCAGCGTACGCACGGTGTTGTGGTTGTCGGCGTGGGCTGGCGACACGATGGCCGGCGCGATGTCTTCCAGGTCCAGCACTTGGGGGCTGGCCAGATTCAGTTCGATCCAGAATTCGCTGCCATGGCCCACCGCGCTGTGGGCGCCAATGCTGCCACCCATCAGCTCCACCAGGCGTTTGCTGACCACCAGGCCAATGCCCGTGCCTTCTTCCACGCTGTCTTCCTGGCCCAGGCGGTTGAAGGGCTGGAACAGTTGGGACAGTTGCAGTGCCGACAGGCCATCGCCGGTGTCGCGCACGCTGATGTGCAGGCGGTCGTTGGCGGCGGCCTGGCAACTGACTTCGACCGAGCCGCTGGAATGGTTGTATTTGATGGCGTTGGACAGCAGGTTGACCACAATCTGCTTCACCCGGGTGCGGTCGGCCTGTACGTAACACGGGCTGGTGAATTGCGGAAAATGCATCCGGATGCCTTTTCTGTGCGCCAGCGGCTCAATCATGGTCTGGCAGTCCAGCAACACTTCGGGCAGGGAAATCGGCTCCATGGACATCGACAATTTACCCGATTCGATCAGTGCCAGGTCCAGAATTTCGTTGATCAGTTCCAGCAGGTACCAGCCGCCTTTGAGTATCTGCTCCAGGCTGGCGTTTTGGCTGGGCGTGGGCAGGGGCGTGCCGGATTCGATCAGTTGGGCAAAACCCAAAATGGCGTTCAGGGGTGAACGCAGCTCGTGGCTCATGCTGGACAAGAATTCCGACTTGGCCTGGTTGGCCTTTTCGGCGGCGGCGCTGGCGGCCTCCAATTCCATGTTCTTGATCTTCAGGGCGCTGTCCAGGTGGGCGCGTTCGGCTTCCACCCGCTTGCGCGCCGTGTTGTCGGTGCCAATCAGCAAATACCCAATGATGGAGTGGTCTTCATCGCGCAACGCGGTGACCGACACCACGGCGGGGAAGCGGCTGCCGTCCTTGCGGATATAGGTCAGCTCGTAAATGTCTTCAATGCCGCGCGAGGCCTTGAATACCAGCGCCTCGAAGCCGGGAGTGATCTCGGTTTCCAGCTCGGCGCTGAGCGCCCGGGCCCGTGATATGACCTCTTGCGGATCCGAAATGTCGGCGGGGGTGATGCAGTTCACCACCTCGGCGGCGCGGTAGCCCAGCATGCGCTCGGCGCCAACGTTGAAGATCTGGATCACGCCCTTGGCGTCGGTGGCAATGTTGGAGAAGTTGGCGCTGTTGAAAATGGCGCTTTGCAGGGCCCCACTCTTGCGCAGGGCCTCTTCGGCCTGTTTGCGGGCGCTGATGTCACGCACGATGCCGGTGAAATAGCGCTGGCCGCCCAGCACCATGTCGCTGACGGCGACCTCCAGCGGGAAGAAACTGCCGTCCTTGCGAAAACCCATGACCTCGCGGCCCAGGCCCACGGCGCGTGCCGCGTCACTGACGCCATAGTGCTCCAGCGCCACATTGTGTTGTTCCTGGTCCAGCTCGGGAATCAGGAAGCCAAATGACTTGCCCTGGAGTTCGGCCGCACTGTAACCAAACATCTGCTCCACGGCCGGGTTGACCGACTCCACCCGACCACCGAGCGCGTGCAGGGTCACGATGCCGTCGCTGACGGTGTTCAAAATGGTCTGCACCCGGGCGGCGCTGTCGCGCAGGGTTTGCTGCGCTGCATATTCGTCGGTCACATTGCGAAACACCAGCACGGCGCCTGCCACCTCCTGGTTGGTGTCACGAATCGGGGCGCAACTGTCGGCAATGTCGTACTCGCGGCCATCGCGTGCAATCAGCACCGTGTGGTTGGCCAGACCCTGAACCGTGCCCAGCTTGAGCGCCGCCGCCACCGGGACGGTTGCGTCCTGGCGGCTGATTTTGTTGACGATGTGAAACACCTGGTCCACCGGTTGGCCCAGGGCCTGTACGTGGCTCCAGCCGGTCAATTCCTCGGCGACCGGGTTGAGCAGGGTCACACAGGCATTGGCATCGGTGGTGATGACCGCGTCGCCGATGGAGTTCAGCGTGACGGTGAGTTTCTGTTCACTGGCCTGCAGTGCACGGTTGGTGTCCTGCAAACGGGTATTGGTCAGCGCCTGCTCTTGCTGCACCAAGTGTGATTCGGCGAGAGCGGCGTCGTAAGCCTTTTGCCGGTTGGCGCGGTAGCCGGCGTAGGCGAAATACAGGGCTGCCAGCGAGGCCAGCGCCGCGAAGCCGACGATGCTGGCAAACAGGGCACGCAGGTTGGCGGGCACTTCGACCTGGCTATAGGTCCAGAACGTGAATGCCATGCCAATCGCCACGGCGCTCAGTACAGCGGCACGCCAAACCGGTGTTTTGTGGAGGGTTTTCAAAGGAAATGTACTTTCGCGCAAAGCAACGGACCAGACCCTTATACGCGCATCCATCGGCACGCCTTTTTTTGCGGTCTGGCGCCCGGTGATCAATGCATGCCGCCAAGCGTAACTTTGGCTGGGACGGGATTCCGTGCGCTGGCGTACCCAGAACCCGAACTTGCAAGCCAAATGCACTTCCAGCCCTCGAATCACTTGCACAGGTAGCTATAAAAACAATAGCAACCTTACCGTCGCGCCGGGGTGTGCCAGCGCACTGAAATGGGCTGGATGCCTGCGCACAATGGCCTTTCACTGATTTTTTCTTTTACCTTTTTGGAGAATAGCTTATGAAAAACACCAATACCACCACGCGCAACCCGCTGGTTTTGCCAGCGCTGCTGTTGGCCTCGGTCCTGGGGCTGGGCGCGTGTTCCGGCATGACGCGCCAGGAACAGGGCACCACCACCGGTGCGGTGGTTGGCGGGGCGGCTGGCGCCGTGCTGGGCGGCGGTGTGTTGGGCACGGCCGCAGGCGCGGTGGTGGGTGGCGTGATCGGCAACGAAGTGACCAAACCCAAGTGAGCCTTTGATAGCCAAAAGAAGAGCCGGGGGACTTGTGGTCCCCCGGCTCTTCTTTTGGGGCTACCCGCCGCAGTGACGGCAGGTGGCCAGTGGTGCCGTTTGGCTTGGGTCTATTTGCCGGCGTGTTTGACGGAATCGCGCGCGTCTTTCAGCGTTTCCTTGGCGTCACCCAGCTTTTCTTCGGCTTGGCCGGAAATCTGCTTTTGAATGCCCTTGGCCTGCTGGGAAGTGCTGCCGACGATGTCGCCGACTTTTTCCTGCACTTTGCCGGCGATGTCTTTGGCGATGCCGTTGGCTTGATTTTTGTTCATGGTAATGGTCCTTTTAAGAATAAAAATTTGCTCGGTATGGGCGGCTATCCAACCCATAACGGCATGCTATGCAGGCCCTGGGAGTTCTTCTGTGCGCTTGCATACAGAACAGGCCTGTAGAACCGGGAGCGCTCTCTAAAGCGCTGTCGTGTCGTGGTAAGGCTTGGTGCCGTAGTAAGAGTGAACACCTGCAGCCCAGGTCTGGTCTGCCATATTGGGCCAGTTGTCCTGGTCGAAACCGGGCGCCGTCTCCAGACGCTCTTTGTTGACGTCCAGCGTGAAACGCTTGTTGACGGTATCGAGCACCAGGGCTTCCCATGGCACGGCGAACAGGCGGTCACCCATTCCCAGAAAGCCGCCAAACGACAGCACGGCGTAGCTGACGCGCCCGGTGCGCATGTCGAGCATGAATTCCTTGATGTCGCCCAGGTCGTCGCCGGCCTTGTTGTACACGTCGTTTCCGGTCAAGGTGCCCGCGCCCATCAGGGTCGGGCCAGGGCCGTCTTGTGTGGTGATTCGGTACATGCCATAGGTATCGCGGTCTACATAGTTCATATCGAACTCCTTTTGAGATTCACATTGCTTGATCATGGATCAGGGCGCCCCACAACAACGTGGGCACCTGAGCCAAAGATAAATGCAGAGAGCCCCGGAGTCCGTGCGCTTGCGAACAGTTATGCGCCGCGGGTCGACGCGGTGTAGATTGGCGCGTGGGCCTCGGCGCGGGCGTCACCCCAGCGCAGCGGCGTCGCTTCGTCACCCTGGTACGAGGTTTCGCCAAAGCGGTTGACGCAGTAGTGGCGTGACACCACCATTTCGTGGAAATGCATGTTGGCGGCAATGCGGGTGTACTCAAACAGGACACTGCGGGTGATGTGTGCACCGGAGCGCACCACGCTGCCGTGCCCGATCCAGGCAGGCCCGGTGATGCGGGCGCCGGGCTCGATGCGCACATTGGAGCCAATATAGACCGGGCCTTCAATATGCACGCTGTCCCAGGGAATCGAGGTGTTCAACCCGACCCACACACCGGGGCGGATCTCGCGCCCCGGCATCTTCATATTGGCAATTTCGCCATTCAGGACCCGCTGCAATACCGACCAGTAGTCACTGACGCGCCCGATATCAATCCAGTGAAACTGGCGGTTTTGCACATAAAACGCAAGTTGCTGCGCCACCAGCTGCGGGAACAACTGCGAGCCGATGTCATAGATCTGGCCTGGCGGCACCAGCTGTAACACCTCGGGCTCAAAAATATAGATGCCGGTGCTGGCCAGGGTCGACTTGGCTTCGGCTGGTGTCGGCTTCTCCTGGAATGACAGGATGCGGCCCTGCGCGTCGGCCTCCACAATGCCGTACGACTGCACGTCGGAGCGGTCCACCTCCAGCGCCACCACACTGGCTACAGCCCCCTTGGCATGGTGTTCGGCCAGTGCTGCGGTAATGTCCAGATCAATCAGGGCATCGCCACAGAGTACGAGGGTGCTTTCGTCAAAAAAGCCACCAAAGTCCTGGATGCTGCGCATACCCCCCGCCGAGCCCTTGGGGCGTGGCAGGATGTCACCGTTCTCGCGAATGCCTTCATAGGCATACCCAATCTCGACGCCCCAGCGGTGGCCGTCACCAAAATACTCTTCGATCTTTTGGTGGTGAAACGCCACATTGACCATGATCTCGCGGATGTTGTGGCGGGCCAGGTGCTCGATCAGGTACTCCATCAGTGGCTTGCCCAGAATGGGCACCATGGGTTTGGGCAAGTCTTGGGTCAGTGGGCGTACGCGTGTGCCTTGTCCGGCAGCCAGAATCATTCCTTTGGCCATTGCATTTCTTTCATCGAGTGTGGTCAATCTTAATGGTAACAACCCGCGCAATCCGTCGATACAAGGATAACTCTTCACAACGGGTGGATTGACCCGCGAATGTTCGCCAACGAACCGACAACCGCGGTACCGGGGCTTAGCCTTGACCTTTGTGAATAACAGGAGCATCAGATGAAACCAGTCTTCAAGGTGGCACTCACCGCAGTAGCCGCCGTACTTGCCAGCCAGGCCATGGCACAGATTACGTTCTATGAGAACGACAATTTTCAGGGACGCAGTTTTACGACCGAACGGCCGGTGAACAACTTTGACCGTGCCGGCTTCAATGACCGGGCGTCCTCCGTCGTGGTCGAGGGCGAGCGCTGGTCGCGTTGGGAAGTCTGTGACGACATCCGTTTTGCCGGCCGCTGTGTGGTGCTGCGCCCCGGACGTTATGCCTCCCTGCGGGCCATGGGTCTGAACGACCGCGTTTCGTCGGTCAAGGCGGTCGGCCGCAACGCCCGGGTGCCGGACGAACGTGTCGTGGCGCCCCCGTTGGAATCGCAAGTCATTTTTTATGAGAACGAAGGCTTTCAGGGCCGCACGTTCACCGCCAATGAAACCGTGGAGGACTTCTCGCGCATCGGTTTCAACGACCGCGCCTCATCGGCCGTGGTGCTGGGCCAGCGCTGGGAAGTGTGCAATGACAGCCGCTTCAACGGGCAGTGCATGGTCTTGAATCCGGGGCGTTATCCGTCATTGCGGGACATGGGCATGAATGACCGCATTTCCTCGGTGCGCGCCGTTGAAGGGACCGCGCGCCTGGAAGAACGCCGTTTTGCGCCAGCACCGGTGCCGGTCTATGACAGCCGTCCACGGCAGGACGAGCGCCTGTTTGACGCGCGGGTCACCTCGGTGCGGGCCGTGGTCGGCCCGGCCGAGCAACGTTGCTGGCTTGAGCGTGAAGAGGTTGCCGCTGACCGGGGCGATCCCAACGTCGGCGGTGCCGTGGTTGGGGCCTTGTTGGGCGGCATTCTGGGTCACCAGGTTGGCGGCGGTGTGGGCAAGGACATTGCCACCGTTGGCGGCGTGGTAGCTGGCGCCGCCATTGGCTCCAACGTCGGTCGCGACAACAACGGCCAGCCAACCACCCGTGAAGTGAAACGCTGTGCCAGCCGGCCCAGCAATGCGGCACCCGCGTTCTGGGATGTGTCCTACAACTTCCAGGGCGTTGACCACCGCATCCAGATGACGGCGGCTCCGGGCCCCACCATCCGGGTGAATGCCCGTGGCGAGCCACGTAGCTAGTCGTTGATGTGAGCAAGCGCAGTGAATCTGATGGTTCACTGCGCTCTGCCAATTCAGGATGTGATGAGCCCTTCTTGTGCACTCCGCCTTGCGTTGTGTTCAAACTGCCGCTGGGCAAATGACCACGCCATGCGCGATGCGTCCGGCCCCTTCGGGTCCGAGTAGGCCTGTGAAGCGGCGCCGCCACTCCAGGCGTGCCCCAACCCACTGATTTCCCGCAAGCTGATCTGTAGTCGCTGGCTCTTGAACCAGTCCATCGCCGTCTGCGGATACCGTTTGCCCCGCCGCACCAACCGTGCCGCCCCGGGTTTTGCGTGGGTACGTGCCGCCCAGGTCTGCGCTGCGCGCATGCCGTTGGCTCTGTGCACGACAGAGTCTGCGCTCCCCTGTATGACCAACAAGGCGGGCAGGGCCTGCGGCGCGCTGCAGCCCGTCGGCTGGGGACCAACCCGGTAGCTTGCGCGCATGGCCGAAAGGGCCGTCGCCGTTGAATGCGCCAGCGTGGGCTCAACCCCCGAGTGCATGATGACTGCGGCGAAGCGCTGGGGAAAGTGCAAGGCCACCAGAGCCGCCATGCTGGCACCCGCAGACAGGCCAACAATGGCGACACGGCCGGGGTCGATGGCATGCAAGCCGCAGGCGTGGTCCAGCGCCGCCACCATGCTGGCGGCTTCCCGTTGGGCGCGGCCACTGCGCGTGTCGAACCAGTTCCAGCAACCCTGCGCATTGGCCAACCGGTCCTGCTCCGGGTAAAGCACCATAAAGCCGTTCAGTGTCGCCAGGCGGTCCATCCGGGTGCTGGCGGCGAAATCGGCCGCGCTCTGCGAACAGCCATGCAGCATGATGATCAACGGATGTAATGGACCTTTGGGCAAGCCTTCAGGTTTGAAGAAGCGGTAGCGGCGCAGCCCCGCTGGACCCGTTGCAATGCCAATACCGCTTTGTTCATGCGCACCCGCCACCAGGGCCTTGCGCGCAGTGGTGGCGGCGGTGCGGGGTGAGCGAAGCAAGGCCTTCTGGCCCTCGCTCACCGCACGGCGCAGAATCCACCGTGCCTGTTGTTGGGCCAAGCGGGCCCATATATTTCCTGCTGGCCGTCTGGCCATGCGGGCTACTGCCTGGCGCCCGGCATGGGGGTCGTCGCGCAAACGCGATCAGCGCACAAACCGGGCGATCAAAGTGATGGGGAGTTGCATTCTTTTCTCCGGAACTGAACCGGCGGGCGGTTATGGCAGGCAAGGCGTGCGGCGGGCAATGCCGTTTCGGTCAATGCGTCGCCGCGCACATTGCAGGGTAGCTCGGTGTTCGGCTTTTCTCTGTTCGATCGCCAACACAGGGGTCGATTGCCCGCGGTGGGTGGGCGTTGGGCAGGGTGGTCCGGTGTGGTGGCACACAGACCGATGAGAGACTGCGGCAGATGATGTGATCGCAGTACCCCTCACCGCGCACCAGACCGTGCGCCAACCCACCGGGTTGGGTACAACAGGAGATCGCAATGCAAATACCCCCCAAAACCGGCCTTGGTGTTTTGGCTCTGATGTTGATGGCCGTGCTCACGGCCAGTTGCAAGGAACCCATCGCGCCCGCCCCCGCATCCAATGCGCCGGCGGCAACCGCCAATCAGGTTTTGCCGCCCAGCATTGCACGCACACCACCGGCAGAACCCCTACCGGGGACTCCCGCCGGCACCTCTGCGTCTCCATCGGATATCAGCAAAGCCGAACAGTCCAGTGCCATGCCCATGCCCGGGCAAGCCAACGACCATTCAACGCTGTCGCCGGATGCAACGCAAAAAGTCAATGCCAAAGACCGCAAGCCCTGACTCCCTTGGGAGCCTCGGCATTGCGCGTCAATGTTCGCTGCTGCACTGACAACGGCGGCCGGTCTGAATACATTCCAGAAGTCGTGACACAACTGCATTTGTGGTGTTGACGACGGGCGCATGGCCCACCCCGCGGCAACGCGGCCCCATTGATTCTCAAAGGAATGTTATGAACGACTCTGCAATGACCCCCGGCCAGGTGATCGACACACTGAACGGTCTGATTGAACTCAACCGCGACGGCCAGAAGGGCTTTCAGGAAGCTGCCGAAAAGATGGAAGCGCCTGAATTCAAAACCTTCTGTCTGGAACAAAGCCGTTCACGCGTGCACTTTGTCGGTGAACTGCAAACCCAGGTGCACAGCTTGGGCTACGAACCGGAAAACACCGGTACCGTGGCTGCTGCCTTGCATCGCGGCTGGTTGAACCTGAAGGCGGCCCTCGGCGGTGGTGATCACGCGATTTTGGAGGCCACCGAGTCTGCCGAAGACCATGCAGTGGACACCTATCGCACGGCTCTGACACAGGCGCTGCCAGCCGATGTGCGCGAGATCATTGAGCGCCAGCTTGAAAGCGTCAAGGCATCGCACGACAAGGTCAAAACCTTGCGTCATAACGTCGAAAGAAAATAAACGCCCTCCTTGCCGGGGAGCGCTTGGCCGTGCAACACAAGCCAAAGTGGGCTGCCGGTCTGGCCATTGTGGCGGCAATGGTCGGCGCGGCGAGCGTGACTGTGGCGTTCATGCTGCCCAGCGATCAGGAATTGGCCTCTTGGTTGACTGCCCAAGCCCGGGACCGGTTGGGCGTCGCGCTCAGCATAGAGTCTGTCCATTGGGAGATATTGCCAAGGCCGGTGCTTGTGGTGAATGGCCTGCGCACACAAGAGGCTCAGCCGGTGACCATCCAGCAACTCAAGGCGTACCCGGGTCTGCGCATGCTGCTGGACCGCAGGCTGGTGCTGGAACGCATTGACATCGACACCGCAGTGTTGCCACTGCATTCTGTTCGGGCCCTCGAGGCCGCGCTCGCCCGCGGTGGCGCAGGCGGCAGTGCCTTGGTGCCGCCCGAGCACCTCACGTTTCGCAACCTGGTCTGGGTTTCTTACGGCGGAATTGCCGTGACCTATGATGGGGCGATTGCCTTCGGGCCCCATTGGCGCCCCCAGCATGCGGAGTTGGTACGACCAGGTGTCACCCCGACCGCCGCCATGGCACTGACACGCGAAGCGCAGACCGACCGCTGGCAAGTGCGCATCCAGGTCGGCGGCGGCACGGCACACGGCGAACTGGAAATGAAGCAGGGCGAAGACGGTGCCATGCAATTGAACGGCCATTTGACCCCCCGTGACATCGACGTGGTGAGCGCGCTGGTGTCCTTCAACCGACGGGCTCCTGTGGCGGGCAAGGCATCGGGCCAGACCGTCGTGTCCGCCAACGGCAAATCCGCGGGCGAGTTGCTGCGCTCGCTGCACACCCAGACCCGGTTTTCGGTCAATCCAGCAACGCTGTTGCGTTTTGACTTGAACCAGGCCATCAGCACCGGTGGCAAGTCGCATGTGGGCCGGACCGACTTGCAGACGCTGACCGGCCGGATGGATACGCAGAATGGATATCAGGGGATGCGCGTCATGGTCACCGACATGAAAGCCAAGACGGCAACATTCACTGTTACCGGCAAAGGCACCCTGTACCACGGACAGGTTGAGGCAAGTGGCAAGCTGGACTTGTTGGCCGGCGCCGTTGGCGTGCCGTTCAACCTGAGCGGGCCGCTGGACACGCCCGAAGTCTCCGTGCCTCCTGGATTCTTTGCCGGTGCGGCGCTGGGCACCGCCGTGTTGCCCGGCATTGGAACCGTGATTGGCGCGCGCATCGGCAGCGCCCTTGGCGGGCTCTTCCATTCCGACGAAAAACCATCGGCCGCACCAAAGAAACGTGCCATGCAACATTAACCAGCAAACCGACGCTGCGAAATGGACAAAGAAAAGGGGCCGTGAGGCCCCTATTTTGTTTTTTGTGTGCTGTAGACGCTTAACGCATCACACCTGGGACTTGAAGTAATTGAAGGAATGGACAAAAGCGTCACGCACCTTTTCCATTTCGGTCACCATCGAATCCCATTTGTCTTCGCTGGCGACCTTCATGTCGTCGAGTTTGCCTTTTGCCACTTCGGATTGGTGGCGCAGCTTGGCCATTTCTTCCTTGTACAGGGCTTGTGCGTCGTCCTTGGCTTCTGTGGCCTTGGCTTCCAGCTTGTTCATGTTGGCATTGAGCTCGTCGAGCTGGGTTTTCATTTTTTCGATGTATACAGATTTCTTGTCCATGGGATTCATTCCTTGAAAGTGGAGACAATGGGTGCTAAAGCACTGGACTTGCGGTTTGCAAGGCCTTGTTGGCGCAATTGCGGCCACGGATTTGAGCTTATCGGTGGCGCGTCAGCAGGTCGGTGCGCAAGCGCACAGACTCGACGACGACCGCATCCCTAGTTATTGAGCATCATTTGCAAAATAATCCCGGTGGTGATTGCGACCAGCAGGTAGTCGCTGCCGGATTGCACCCAGTGGTAACCGCGCGGTGGCGCGCTCAGACGGTGACCGCGCCAGTCTTCAACCACATATTGCCGGGTGCGGTACTCATAAGGCAACCGGGCACCGCGGTGGAAGTTGCGGTCGGGTCCGGCGCCACGTTCATAGCGCTGGTCGTTCGCATAACCACGGCTCTGGTTTGGACGGTAGTCCGGTCGTGCGTCGTTGCGGTCACGACGTCCACGCGGGTCATAACGCTGTGACTGGTCAACCCTTTGCGATTGGTCGTAACGCTGTGTCTGCTCATACCGCTGCCGTTGGTCATTGCGATTTTGGATCGGCATGTTGAGGTCTCCCTGTGCCAGGGCGAGTTGCCCGGTGAACAGGGCTGCGGCCACAAGGGCGGCAATCGGTTTGCGAATTGTCATGATGAACTCCAGTAGATGGAATAGGCACTGACTTGCGCGCGCCAGTTGCTGCCACAAGGGCACGGCGCAAGCAAATCAAGGGTCATCTTAGGGATGGCGGGTATAGGTGGCTGTGCGCTGACAGACATAAGCCCAGGCCTTTCGCCAGATGCCGTGTTGCGGATACACCCCCTTGGAGCCTGTGTGTTCCGGCGCACGGACATCCCTGGCAAGCGCTTTTTACCATTGACCGGCGAGCTTTCATTTGGCTTGGCACTGTCGGGGTCCATTGACCCTTGTTGAAAGAAGTAAAAGCATGAACACAGACCAACTCCAGGGCACGATGAAAAGCATCGTGGGGCGTTTGCAGGAAGATTTTGGTGCCTTTGTCGGCAGCACAGACCAGCAGGTTCTGGGTATCCGCAAGCAGGTTTCGGGTCGTGCCGAACGCCACATTGGGGATATCCGGGAGTTGATGGGAGAGGCCGACGCCCTGGCGGTCCGGGCCTGCAGCAACCGCACGGGGCCGATCAGACTGGTCAAATAGCGATCGGCTGCACACCGTCCATCGGCGCTGTCAACGGTTTTGCCGGTGCGACGTTAGGTAAGCCTACCCAGTCCCAACGAGGATGTACATGCGAACCTTTACCCAAACCGTCGGCACGGCGCTCCTGATTGCGACGCTGAGCCTGAATGCCTTTGCGGACAACGGACGCGGCCGGTATCCGTACAACCACCGTCCCCAAGCGGTGCGTTCACATGGCGGCGATTGGATCGCGCCGTTGTTGTTTCTGGGTTTGGCGGGCGCGGTGATTAGTGCCAGTGCGAACCAACCCAGCCCACCCGCGCCCGTGACCTACGGGGCGCCGCAACCGGTATATGTTCCGGCACCCATCACCTATACGGCTCCCGTGGAGGTGTTCCCGGCACCGCCACCGGCACCGGCCAATACCTGGTACTTCTGCCAGTCGGTTGGAAAATACTATCCTTACACGCAATATTGCCCAGAGGGCTGGCAACCTGTCGCCGGCCAACGCTGATCTCCTCTTGCGACCCGGCGGGCCAACCGGCCTTGGCTCGTAGCGGGGTCGGAGCCACCACGGCCAGCGGGCGTATTTCTCATCGATGAAATGACCGGCACCATTTGATTGCGCGCAAAGCGCAGAAGATTGGGGCGCAGACACGGCTTGCGGTACAGTGCAAGAAGCTGTTTGAGCACTAATTTCACGATGCAAAAAGTCCGGTTCCGCTATTTAAATTACTGCCTGCCCAGCGTCTGGAGCAGCGTGTGGGTGTTGGCAAGCTTCAGTGCCTGTGCTGTCGAGACGACCGTGGTGCGGCACAATTTTTTCGAGGACCAGAAAGCCGAAACACTGAATTACAAAGGCGAAGTCTTGGCGCTGATTCTGGAAAAATCAAAGGCCAAATATGGGCCCTACGTAGTAAAAAAGGGTCCACAAATCGACTGGAGCCAAAGTCGTGCTTACAGCCAGCTCGAGCGCGGCGAGCTCGACCTGATTGCATCGCAGACCAGCCACGCCCGCGAGCAGGCCGGGCTACCGGTACGTTACTGCCTTTACAAAGGTCTGCTGGGCATTCGCATCGGCATGGGTACACGCGAAACGGTGGCGGCACTGGAAGGTATCAGGACCCGCGAGCAACTGGACCGTGTCAAGCTGGGCCAGGTGTTCGACTGGCCGGACTATGCCATTCAAACAGAGGCCGGGCTGCAGGTCATGCGCCTGACCAATGTGGCCTCGTCGATCGAGCGCCTGAAAAGCGGCAGCTTTCAATTGCTGCCACTGGGCATTGTGGAAGTTGCACCGATCGCCCAAAAGTACGGCCTTCAGACCGTGTCGAACTGGGCCATTGCCTACCCGACGGCCTATTACTTTTTCGTGACCAAGAAGCGGCCCGAGTTGGCCGAGCGGCTGGCTTACGGCTTCGAGCGGGCGATCAAGGATGGCAGTTTCGATGCCCTGTTTGCGCGCCACCTGGAACCGCTGGTGGCAGCAGCAGGCCTGCAAAAGCGCAAACTGTTCCGCATTGACAACCCCTATCTTCCAGCGGCTACCCCGTTGGGTCGCAAGGAGTTGTGGCACCCGTTACTGAATTCTGTGTTGCATTGACGGGCATCCTGGGGTAACTCGCTTGGGCGGACCCAAACGTGCCGCTCCCTCAGCCGCGCTTCTTGTTGCCGCCTGGAATTTCCCGTTCCGGATGCCGATGGCGGGCGATGGCTTTGATGAACACATCGAGACTTGCCTGTTCGGCCCCATCACTGCTTACGATCCCGGGGTCCACCTCGCCATTGGGCAATTGGCCGGGAAGGCCGGCTTGCTCCAGCAAACATGAGGCCTCGCCCAGCACCAGCAATGCCTTGCCATGGCGGTAATGGTCCTGGATAAATACCATGGTGTGATCGTCTTCGGACAACACTGCAATACCGTCCGCACCATCGGTGAGCACCAGCGCGTCGAACAAAAAGCCTGGCTCGTTTTCCAACGATGCTTCGGCGACAACCGTTTCGCCGTCGCTGGTCTTTACGCGGCCTATGCGGGGGGCCACGAAACGCGGCACGGCGCCCTGTGCCAGCAAGGCCGCGTGCACTGCGGTCGCGCCCGCGCCAAGTATGCCATCCGCGACGAGGATGGCAATAGAGCGCGCCGTGATCGAAACGTCGCCCGGCCGCGCCATCAGAGACAGCGTTGTTGAAACCGAAACCTCGGGTTTGGGTGGTTTGGTCAATGCGCGAGGCATCGGTTCGGGCAGTGTTTCCATGCCCAGCCCGTCGGCCACCTGCTGTGCCAAGGCCTCGGAGACATTGCGCAGCGATGCCACCATGCGCTGGCGAATGGCAGGCACCGTCAATTTGCTCAGCTCAAAACGGAACGCCGCCGCTATGTGCGCCTGCTCTACTGGCGTCTGGCTGTCAAAGAACAGCGTCGCCTGGTTGTAATGCTCGGCAAATTTTTCGGGCTTGCCGCGCAGTTTGGATTGTTGCTGCTGAGCGGCCAGTCGCTCAGGCACCGTGATAAAGCCGTGGTCTGCACCCGCCTGAAACGGGCAACCACCGCCCAGTGAGTTGGGCTCATACGACACACGGCCGCGTGGGATGGCTTGGCGGTGCATGCCGTCGCGCTGGTTGTTGTGGACCGGAGTGATGGGTGCGTTGATCGGAATTTCATGGAAATTCGGCCCACCCAGTCGCGTGATTTGTGTATCCACATACGAATGGATGCGCCCGGCCAGCAGCGGGTCATTGGAAAAGTCAATGCCGGGAATGACGTGGGCGGTGCAGAAGGCCACCTGTTCGGTCTCGGCAAAAAAATTGTCCGGGTTGCGGTTCAGCACCATGCGGCCCACAGGCAGGATCGGCACCAGCTCTTCGGGGATCAGCTTGGTTGCATCCAGAACGTCAAAGCTGAATTGTTCGGCCTGTTCTTCAGTGAAGATCTGCAGGCCCAGCTCCCACTCCGGAAAGGCCCCCCCCTCAATGCGCTCCCACAAATCGCGGCGGTGGTAATCGGGGTCTGCACCCGAAATTTTCACTGCCTCATCCCAGACCAATGAATGCGTGCCGAATTTGGGGTTCCAGTGGAACTTCACAAACACGGACGCGTTGTCTGCATTGACCAGGCGAAAGGTGTGTACACCAAAGCCCTGCATCGTGGCGTAGCTGCGCGGAATGGCGCGGTCGCTCATGACCCACATCAGCATGTGGGTGGATTCGGGCATCAGGGATACGAAGTCCCAAAACGTGTCGTGTGCGCTGGCGGCCTGCGGCATCTGGTGGTGCGGCTCTGGCTTGACCGCGTGCACCAGGTCCGGGAACTTGATTGCGTCCTGGATGAAGAAGACCGGGATGTTGTTGCCTACCAGGTCCCAGTTGCCTTCATCGGTATAAAACTTGACAGCAAAACCGCGAACGTCGCGTGCCGTGTCTTTGGAGCCACGTTCGCCGGCCACTGTGGAGAAGCGCACAAACACCGGCGTAGTCTTGCCGGCTTGCCGAAACGGCGCGGCCTTGGTGTACTGGGTCAGCGGCTCATAACACTCGAAATAGCCGTGCGCACCCGAACCACGGGCATGCACGATGCGCTCAGGAATACGCTCATGGTCAAAGTGTGTGATTTTTTCGCGCAGGATGAAATCTTCCAGCAGCACCGGCCCGCGCAGCCCGGCCTTCAGGGAACTCTGGTTGTCGGCAATCGCCACTCCCTGGTTGGTCGTCAGGCGTTGTCCGCCTGAATCCACCCGCACACGGTCCAGCGTTTCGATATTGGCGTTCAGGCCCTCTGGGGCCAGACTGCCGGTTTTCTGCGTGCCGCTCTCTTCGCTGACAGTGCTGCCAGTGGGCAGACGCGATTCGGGTAGCGTGGTCTGGCCCGCGTGCGGCTGTGTGGCGTTGGCAAGACCGTGTTCCAACGCCTTGTTGGCATTGAATGGTATGGCTGCAGCCAGGTGGTCTGTCTGCAGCGCCTTCGCCGCGGCGACGTTGTCGGAGCTGGGAGGGAGAGGTGCCTGGTTCATACCGGTTCGCCGTTCTTTTGTGCTGTCAGCTCCTGTTTGCTGGCAGCGAATTCGGCGACCAGTTCCGCCATGTCGAGTTCGTGGTTTGCGCGCAGCGGCTCGGTCGCATCCATGTCTTTAGGGGTGCTCGATCTGGCCTGTGGTCCGGTGGTTGCTTGGCTCATGGTGAGTATTCCTTGAAAGTTTTTGGGGTGATAGACATCAAAGAATGTACGTATCTAGTGCACAAACAAGGCGATCAGAATGATGATGGGAATCGGTATGCCGAGCATTAACAAAAGTATTGAACGCATGGTGTTCTCCAGTAACAGTGGTTGAAAAAAAGGGGCTGGGGCCGGTGGCTTAGAGGTCGCGCCGGCGACCACCGTAGGTGGCCGTCCAGCTGGCGACGAATGCGCCTGCCAGCAAAGAGACAAACAGCCACAGCGCCGCGATGGCGGCCGCCTTGCGCGCCGTGTCGGCAGCTTCACGTGCCGCGTTTTGTGCTGCGGTCAGCCGTGACTGCATGCGTGCGTAAACATCGCTGACCCGCCGCTCTGCGTCCTGCTGCGACAGTCCGGTGCGTTGCGCCACGATTTGTCCTGCGTAAGCCACGTCTTCCTGCGCCATGGGACCGGTTCGCAGTGTGTTCATGAAGATGCGCGTCAGCTCGGACAGCTGTTGCGAGCTGCCAGATGATCGGGTGCCTGCAGACTCACCAGTGGTGGTGCCCGCAGGAATGCTCGGGCCTGCACCGGGAGTGGCCCGAAACAGCGAATCCATGAAGTAGCCCGTGTACGAGCTGTCTGCGTCTGGCTTGGCCATTTCCGATTTGATGGCAGATGCCCCCGCTGCGGCGGCAGCGCCGGTGACCGATGCCCCGGCTTGCAGCCCGGCACCCGTGATGGAACCAATCACGGACGTCAACAGCGCTGCGGTCGCCAGAGACGCAATGGCCCAAGCCAGGAAGCCGTGCGCGGTATCGCGGAAGTAAACCTCATCCTGATGGGTCGCCAGCCAACGGGTTCTCAGGCGTCCTGCCAGATAACCGCCCAAGCCCGACGCAATCACCTGGGTCAGCGTGAGCCACACGATGGTCGATATACCCAAGCCACCTCCACTGATGCCTTTTTGGGACCACGGCGATACCGCTGAAAAACCCAAGCCGGTTCCCAGGATCAGCAGGATAAGGGACAGGGAAGCCGCCGCCGCAGCGCCCGCAAAAATCGCGCCCCATGACACGGCGCTGGCATGGGAATTCGACGGGTCGGGCATGGCGTCTGCAGTCGCATACGCGTGGGAAAGTGGCAGGGCGGTGTTCATGGGGCATCCATTGCTAAAAGATCAGTCGGTCCGAGTGTCTGTGACGGCCTGTTGTGTGGACACTCAGGACACGCAACGACCGCACGGTAAATCGGCGCTCGGCTTCGATCTGTTCGGTGTCCAACATACCCTGCCAATGGCACCGCGTTGTCGGACGCAGCGCCGTATTGGCTTTGACCTGTTGAACACCTGTGCGGCTCGGCGGCAGGCGGTTGAGCGGGATGCAAAACCATGCGGGTGTGCGATGACGCACAGATCAACATGGCTCGCAGTCCGATGATTCGACCGCCGCTTCAACCAGAAAGCACGCCGTGCAAAGATGGCTGGATGCGGCGGATGAATCAACCTACTTTTTAAGTGAGACGACCATGCAAAACGCAGAATCCATTGAACGAAATAATGCCAACCGCGATCCGATTACCGACGCACCTGGTGCGCATCCTGTTGGAACCGGAATAGGCGCTGCTCTGGGCGGCGCAGCGGCCGGAGCAGCAGTGGGCACAGTGGCAGGTCCTGTTGGCACCGTGATTGGCGCCGCAGCCGGTGCGATCATGGGGGGATTGGCCGGAAAGGGTGTTGCGGAAGTGATTGACCCTACCGTCGAATACACATACTGGCGCGACAACTATGCCGGCCGTCCCTATGTGGAAAGTGGCGCCAAGTTTGACGACTACGGTCCCGCCTATGTGTACGGCGTGGACTCTTCTGCCAAATTTGGAGAACACGACTTTGACGACATCGAGCCCAATCTGGCGCGCGACTGGGACACGGCGCGCGGCACGTCCAGCCTGTCATGGGAGCGCGCGCGCCATGCGTCCCGCGATGCATGGGACCATGCGCGCCGCACCGCCTGACGCCCGTCCCACATTGTCCGGTGGGCACACTCAGTGTGCTGGCCTGGAGGGTAGCGAGAAGAAGAAGCGGATCATCTCCCGCGTCGCATCCGGCCCCTTGGCGTCGGTATAAGACCCACTGGGCACGCCACCCGACCACGCGTGCCCTGCCCCATGCAGCGCCCAGTGCTCGGCCAATGGGGTGCCGGAATCGTCGCTATACGTGGTCCGCGTGTAACGACGACCGTGTTGCGATACGCCATGCTCCACGTTGGCTATATGCGCGGTGTCGGTCTGTGTTCCGGAGTTGCCGGTATGGCTGGCTAGCACGGCAGCCAACACCTGCTCGCCATTGTCGGGATGAACCGTCTGGTCCTGGTCGCCATGAAAAACAATGGTCGGCACAGCTTGCTGCAACAAGGGTCTGGTGCCCAGTCCGCCGCGTCCCGCTGCGCCATTTGCTCCGTCCGCGCCACCGTTCTTCATTACCATCAGCGCTTGTGCAACATTGCCTGCCGCACCGCTGGGCAAGCCCGAGTGCACGCCTGCTGCGGCAAACACATCGGGGTAGGCCGTAGCGACGATGGCCGCCATTGCGCCGCCCGCCGACAGGCCGGCAATGTAGACACGGCGTGGGTCCATGCCATGCTGCTCTACCAGTGTCTGGGTCAGGTTGGCAATCAGTGCGGGTTCGCCATTGCCCCGCTTCTGGTGGTTGTGCTTGAACCAGTTCCAGCAACGCTGCGGGTTGGCTTCTTGCGCCTGTTCCGGGTAAAGCACGATGAAACCCTGCTCGCGGGCCAGCGTGTTCATGTTGGTGCCTTTGGCAAAGTCGTCGGGGCTTTGGGTACAGCCGTGCAGCATGACCACCAATGCCGAAGCTTGCCTCGCACCACCGGGCGGGGTGTAGAGTTTGTAGCGCCGCGTGATGCCTGCGTGGGTGTGGCTACCGCTGGTAAATGAGCCCGGTCCAGCCCCTGCATCTGCCTGTTCAGGGGGCTGCCGATCCGGATCAGGGCGCACTGTAGCGCGTTCGCTGGTTTCAAACACGCAGCCGTCCAGAATCAGAGACGGGTCACCTGGCGGGGTTGTATGCGTCCCTGATGTGCCATCCGTAGACGGCGGCGCACGGCCTTTGAAAAAGTGGGAGCCCGCAATGCCGCCGCCCAGCGCGTGTTGTATGGCCTGTGTGGCCGCGTTCAGTTGGCCGGCCTGTGTCATCCGGGCGGCTTCGCGCATCAGTCTGTGTAAAGGGGTGCTGGTATTCATGCAATCTTTCTTGGTGTATCGGGGGCGGGCAAGGTGCATCAGGTGATGCGCCCAGCCAGTGCGGCTTTGACGGCAGGGCTGGCATGCAGTGCGCCAAGCACGTGCAATGAGGCAATCGTGGCCAGTGCCAGTTCGGGTGTGACGTCCGTTGCAATGCTGGCCAGGCCGAGCACGCGGATATGCAACTGCTCCTGCGCCTGTCGCAGCACCGTCAAGTCATCCACGCTGAAGTGTTGCAGGCCCAGCACCAGCGTCTTGCGGGTTACGACCTGACGGACGGCGTCTGCGTGGGTGCCCAATTGGTTGCGGATCGCCGTTCGGATGAAGTCCGTCCGGTTGCTGTAAAAGCGCTCGGCAACGAGCAGGTCAATTTGCCCCAAGTCGACAAAACCGAGGTTGATGGTGATTTTTTCGGACTCCGCCAGTTTGGGCGTGTCGGCCAGGGAAGCGGGTGGTTTTTCCATTCATCCATCTTAATACCATCCATGCGGATGGTCTATGGATGTTTTGTAACATGGCGTAGGCGCGCCAGGCGCCAATGTCTTGCGCAGTGTTCAGCCAGATTGGCCCGTTAACGCAAAGTCTTCCTCCACCGCTAGGCCCGGAAAGTGGAAACGCACCGGCCCGTCGGGCTTGGCATTGAGGTACTGGTAAACCATGGGGTCGGTGCTGTTACGTACCGCGTCGGGGGTGCCCTCTATCGCCACCTGGCCATTGGCCAGAACGATGACATGGTCGGCAATCTCCAGCGTCTGTTTGAGCTCATGCGACACAAACACACTGGTCAGGCCCATGGCGTCATTGAGCTGGCGGATCAGGCGGGCCGCAGTTCTTAACGAAATCGGGTCCAGTCCGGAAAACGGCTCGTCGTACATCACCAGTTCGGGGTCCAGCGCAATGGCGCGCGCCAGCGCAATGCGCCGTGCCATACCGCCAGACACTTCGCTGGGCAGCAGGTCGCGCGCGCCGCGCAGGCCCACGGCGTTGAGTTTCATCAGCACGATGTCGCGAATCAGGGCCTCGGGCAAGTCGGTGTGTTCGCGCAGCGGAAAGGCCACGTTTTCAAACACACTCAGGTCGGCAAACAAGGCACCAAACTGGAACAGCATGCCCATGCGCCGCCGTGCGGCATAAAGCTGCGGCTGGTTCATGCGGGTCACGTCCTGCCCATCAAACAGCATTTCACCTGACTGGGCGCGCTGTTCCCCGCCCATCAGGCGCAAGGCCGTGGTCTTGCCCGCGCCCATGGGGCCGATCAGGGCGGTGACCTTGCCGCGGGGAATGCGCAGGGAGATGGAGTCCAGCACCGGGTGGTCGGCATACGCAAAACGCAGCTTGCGAAACTCGATGAGTGGGGGGCTTGGGATAATGGGCATAAGAACTCTAGCCGCGCGGGGTTGCGGCACCCCAATGATAGGGGATCGTACTCCCAGGGCCACCGGCCTGACCAACTCAAAAAAAACAATGGAACACAACATCTCCCTCATCACGACCATCACCGCCGGCTTTGGCGTAGCGCTGGTTCTGGGGTTTCTGGCAGAGCGGATCAAAGTGCCGGCGCTGGTGGGTTATCTGCTGGCCGGTATTGTGATTGGCCCTGCTACGCCAGGTTTTGTGGCCGATGTCCACATGGCATCCCAGTTGTCGGAGATCGGCGTCATGCTGCTGATGTTTGGCGTGGGGTTGCACTTTTCGCTCGACGACCTGCTGGCGGTCAAACGTATTGCTGTTCCGGGCGCGGTGTTGCAGATGGGGCTGGCGACTGCACTGGGTATGTTTACTGCCTGGTGGTGGGGCTGGAGTTTGGGCAGTGGCCTGATTTTGGGGCTGTCGCTGTCGTGCGCCAGTACCGTGGTGTTGCTCAAGGCGCTGGAAGCCCGTGGCGTGCTGGACACCATGAATGGGCGTATTGCGGTGGGCTGGCTGGTGGTGGAAGACCTGGCCACCGTGCTGGTGCTGGTGCTGTTGCCGCCGCTGGCGGGTGTATTGGGCGGTGCCAGCGCAACGCCTGTCGCCGAAACCAGGCCGATCTGGATGGCCATTGGACAAACGCTGTTGCAGGTCGCCGCCTTTATCGCGCTGATGCTGGTCGTCGGCCGCCGGGCGCTGCCCTGGCTGTTGTGGCAGGTGGCGCGCACCGGTTCGCGTGAGTTGTTCACACTGGCCGTCATCGCCACGGCGATTGGTATTGCCTATGGTGCGTCGGCCCTGTTCAGCGTGTCGTTTGCGCTGGGGGCGTTTTTTGCCGGCATGGTGATGCGCGAATCCGAGTTCAGCCACCGGGCGGCTGAAGAGTCGCTGCCGCTACGCGATGCCTTCTCGGTGCTGTTTTTTGTGTCGGTGGGCATGTTGTTTGAACCCGCGATCCTGCTGGAGCAGCCCCTGCGGGTGCTGGCCGTGGTTGCCATCATCATCCTGGGCAAGGCCATGGTTGCCGCAGCACTGGTGCTGGCCCTGCGTTACCCGATCAACACTGCGCTGACGGTGGCCGCCAGCCTGGCTCAAATCGGCGAGTTTTCATTCATCCTGGCAGGCCTGGGTGTGGCGCTGGGTCTGTTGCCGGCCATGGGCATGAGCCTGGTGCTGGCGGGTGCGCTGATCTCGATTGCGTTGAACCCCTTGCTGTTTGCTGCGGTGGAGCCTTTGCGCCGCTGGGTGCTGGGGCACTCTGAACTGGCCCGACGCCTGGAGCAGCGGCAAGACCCGTTTGCCGAGCTGCCCGTCAGCACCGAGCGCAAATATTTGGAGGGGCAGGTGGTATTGGTGGGCTATGGCCGGGTGGGCCAACGCATTGCCAGGGCCATGGATGCGGGTGGCATCCCTTACGTTGTAGCCGAGCAAAACCGGGAGTTGGTTGAGCAGTTGCGCAGTCAGGGTGTTGCCGCAGTGTCAGGCAGTGCGGCTGATCCGGAAGTGCTGATCCAGGCGCATATCGCGCATGCCGCCATGCTGGTGATTGCGACACCCGACCCCATAGGGGTGCGGCAAATGGCCGAGACCGCCCGCGCCCTCAACCCCGGCATCGAGATTGTGCTGCGCACGCACAGCGAGGCTGAGTCCAACTTGCTGCGTGAGGACAGCATCGGCAAGGTTTTCTTTGGTGAGGAGGAGCTTGCCAAAGGCATGACCCGCCACGTGTTGGAGCGGTTTTCGCCGCAGCCCGGTGCTAGCGGCAGCGCCTGATGCGGCACAATCCGCACACTCCCTGCAACCCGACTGAACGACCCCATCACCATGACTGACACCGCCCACATTCCCCCCCGCGAAAAGGCTGAAATACTGGCCCAGGCCCTGCCCTATATCCGCAAGTACCACGGCAAGACCATGGTCATCAAATACGGCGGCAACGCCATGACCGACCCTGCCCTGCAGGCCGACTTTGCCGAAGACGTGGTGCTGTTGAAACTGGTGGGCATCAACCCGGTGGTGGTGCACGGCGGCGGCCCGCAGATTGAAAACGCCCTGAAACGCCTGGGCAAGAAGGGCGAGTTCATCCAGGGCATGCGCGTGACCGATGCCGAGACCATGGAAGTCGTCGAATGGGTGCTGGCCGGCGAGGTGCAGCAGGACATCGTCGGCCTCATCAACCAGGCCGGCGGCAAGGCCGTGGGCCTGACGGGGCGCGACGGTGGCCTGATCCGCGCGCAGAAGCTGCGCATGAAGGACCACCAGGACCCGGCGCTGGAGCACGATGTCGGCCAGGTGGGCGAGATCGTCGGCATCGACCCCGGCGTGGTGAAGGCGCTGCAGGACGACGCCTTCATCCCCGTGATCAGCCCGATCGGCTTTGGTGAGCACAACGAAAGCTACAACATCAACG
>CAZMXB010000053.1:0-23372 GCA_964569855.1 uncultured Rhodoferax sp. | reverse complement strand
AACGCCTGTTCCAACATGCCACGTGCGGGCCACATGGGCATCATGACGGAGGCTCAGATCCGCCACCTGGTGGCTTTGCTGGTGGATCCGAAATCAGCAGTCAATCAATAAGCTCTAAAGCTCTGTTCAACCCGGCTAGTCCGGGTTTTCTTTCTTGATTCAGTGACAAACTCCATATGAACTTATCCAAACGCGAATTTTTCCAGGTGTTGGGGGCGGGCACCATGGCCGGCATGGGGCTTGGCACCTACGCGGATGCGGATGCCGCCACAGCCAGCAACGGCCTCTACGACATTGCCCGCTTTGGCAACGTGTCGTTCCTGCACATGACGGACTGCCATGCGCAGCTCTTGCCGGTGTATTTCCGGGAGCCCAGTGTCAATCTCGGAATTGGCAGCATGAAGGGTAATCTGCCGCATTTGGTCGGGGAGCATTTGCTCAAAACGGCCAACATCCGTCCGGGTTCTGCACAGGCTCACGCCCTGACATGCCTGGACTTTGAAAAGGCGGCCAAGCGGTATGGCAAGGTCGGAGGGTTTGCGCATTTGGCCACGCTGGTCAAGCGCCTCAAAGCCAGCCGACCTGGATCTTTGCTGCTGGATGGCGGGGACACCTGGCAAGGGTCCGCCACCTCGCTGTGGACCAATGGCCAGGACATGGTTGATGCCTGCAAGCTGTTGGGTGTGGACGTCATGACCGGGCATTGGGAATTCACGTATGGCATGGAGCGTGTCAAGGAGATCATCGACAAAGACTTTGCCGGCAAGGTCGATTTTGTTGCACAAAACGTCAAGACCAATGATTTTGGCGATCCGGTGTTCAAACCCTACGTCATCCGGGAAATCAACGGCGTGCCCTGCGCCATCATCGGGCAGGCCTTTCCCTACACCCCCATTGCGAACCCGCGCTATATGGTGGCCGACTGGGCCTTCGGCATCCAGGACGACAACATGCAGAAGATGGTCGACGAGGCCAGAGGCAAGGGTGCCCAGGTGGTGGTCGTGTTGTCTCACAACGGGATGGATGTGGACCTCAAAATGGCCAGCCGGGTCAGTGGCATCGACGCGATCATGGGGGGGCATACCCACGACGGTATGCCGGTGGCCAGCATTGTGGGCAACAAAGGCGGCAAAACCATCGTCACCAACGCAGGCTCCAACAGCAAGTTCCTGGGTGTTCTGGACTTTGAGGTCAAGGACAACAAGGTCAGCGATTTCCGCTACAAGTTGCTGCCCATTTTTGCCAACATGCTGCCCGCAGACCGCGACATGCAGGCGCTCATTACCAAAATCCGTGCCCCTTACGCGACCCAATTGGCCGAGAAGCTGGCCATGACCGAGGGCAGCTTGTACCGCCGTGGCAATTTCAATGGCACTGGTGACCAGCTGCTGTTGGACGCGATGATGCAGGTGCAAGGTGCCGACATCGCGTTTTCGCCCGGCTTCCGCTGGGGCACCAGTTTGTTGCCCGGTCAGGCCATTACCCGCGAATGGCTGATGGACATGACGGCCACCACCTACTCCTATGCGACCCTCACGGAAATGACGGGTGCCACCATCAAGACGGTGCTGGAGGACGTGTGCGACAACCTGTTCAACCCCGACCCCTACTACCAGCAGGGTGGAGATATGGTGCGCGTGGGTGGCCTGCAATACAGCTGCAACCCGTTGGCAAGCATGGGCAAGCGTATCGACGACATGCGCCTCAACGGGCAGCCGCTGGAAGCCGACAAAAAGTACAAGGTGGCCGGTTGGGCACCGGTGGCGGAAGAAGCAAAACACGCTGGTGGCAAGCAGATCTGGGAAGTTGCGGAGCAATGGCTCAAAGCCAGCGGCGGCAAGGTGACCGCCCGCAAGGCCAATACCCCAAAACTCATTGGTGTTTTGCCGAACCCCGGCGTGATTTGAGACGACAGGCCCGCGCCGGGGCCTCTACTGCCGCGCCAGTGACCGTCAGGCCCTCGCATCTTTTTGCGCGGGTCTTTTCTTTTGGGGGACAAACCAACCGGGCCAAACGTTCTCGGGCAGTTCTACCAAATCTCAAGGCCCGCCTTGAATATACCCCTATGGGTATTATTTGGTATACTACCGTCAGTATTAAAGGACAACCATGACTCTCTTTTCTTCATTGTTCAATGACATCCGCATGGGCCAGGGTACTTTGCTGGCTGGTCTTGCCCTGTTGACGGCTGCCCCTCAGACCTTTGCGGCCGAAGTGCCAACGGTGGTGGTGGCGGCAAAAAACCTGGCAGGCACCTATGTGTTGGATGGCGTGATCCAGCCGGTCAAGCAAAGTACGGTCGCCGCACAAGCGTCCGGTCGTATTGCCAGCTTGCAGGTGAAGTCTGGCGACAAGGTGCGTGCTGGCCAGGTCCTGGCCACGATCGATGACCGTGAGGCCAGTGCTGGCGTACAACGCAGTCAGGCACAGATCAACCAGGCCGATGCCGAGATGCGCAACGCCCAGGCACAGCTGGATCGGACGCGCGATTTGCAGGTCAAGGGTTTTGTCAGCAAGGCCGCCCTGGACACCGCGCAAGTACAACTGCAAGTCAGTGCAGCGGCCCGCGACCAGGCGCTGGCTGGTGCCAGGCAAACCGCCGTGGCCCAGGGTTTCACCCGTGTGACAGCGCCGTTTGATGGTTGGATCTTGCAGACCTTTGCCGAAGCGGGGGACCTGGCCCTTCCGGGGAAACCGCTGCTGACCGTGTATGCCCCCCAGCCCTTGCGTGCGGTGGTTCAGGTGCCAACCTCACGTGCGTTGGCAGTGCGTACGGCCACACAAACGGCAATTTCTACTGGTGACGCCCGGACCGGAATGACAACTATCGTTCCAGTCTCCAAAGTGGCGGTGCCCTCCGCAGACCCGGTTTCGCAAACCACCGAGTGGCGTCTGGAACTGGCGCCGCTGGACGCAACCAACCTGATTCCAGGGCAGCAAGTCCAGGTTCAGTTTTCGCAGGCACAGGCCGGGCCTGCGACCAAACTGGTGCTGCCGACCCAGTCGATTGTCCGCAGGGGCGAACTGACCGCTGTGTATGTGGTGTCAGGCAATCTCTTTGCTTTGCGTGCCGTGCGTCTGGGTGCCAACCAGGGTGCCGACGGGGTGGAGGTGGTGTCAGGTGTTGTTGCGGGTGATGTTGTGGCCTTGGACCCGATACGTGCGGCCTTTGCAAATGCCACTCCGGCCAAAGCGGCTAAGTGAGCTCCATATGACTGCAAAACAAAACCTGGGCATTTCCGGTCGCATCGCAGCGGCTTTTCAATCGAATGCGTTAACACCCTTGCTGGCGCTGGTGGCCTTGCTGTTGGGCGCCTTTGCGGTGCTTGTGACGCCGCGCGAGGAAGAGCCGCAGATCAACGTGACCATGGCCAACGTGATGATCCCGTTTCCTGGCGCCAGCAGTGCCGATGTGCAGAACATGGTGGCCCGCCCGGCCGAACAGGTACTGGGTCAAATTGCCGGCATTGAACACACCTATTCGGTGGCTCGCCCCGGATTGGCCGTATTGACGGTGCAGTTCAAGGTAGGTGTGGCCCATTCCGAGGCGCTGGTGCGTCTGTTCGATGTGCTGAATGCCAACCAGGACTGGATGCCCCGCGATGCCGGGACATTGACGCCCATCATCAAACCCAAGGGCATCGACGATGTTCCCGTGGTCGCGGTGACCTTGTGGAGCAAGGAAGGCCAGGCCGCCATGGATCTGGAAACCGTGGCCCACTCGATTGAAACCGAGATCAAGTCGGTCGCCGGTGTACGCGAAGTCCAGACCTTGGGTGGACCCGGTCGTTCCATTCAGGTCGAACTCAACCCCGGCCGCATGCGCGAACGCGCGGTGGACACGCTGAGCTTGCAGAAGACGCTGGCCGCCGCCAATTTTGGGATGCCCGCAGGCGCTGTGGTCGACCAGCGTGGGGTGGGCGCGGGTGCACAGATGTTGAATGTGCAGGCCGGTGAATTTCTGCGCAATGCTGAAGACGTGGGTGATCTGGTGGTGGGCATCAGCCAGGGCAAGCCAGTCTTTCTGCGCGATGTTGCGCGTATTACCGATGGCGCTCAACAGGCCAAGCGGTATGTCTGGTTCATGCCAGGTGCCGCCATGGTCCACGAACAAACCAACGCTGTCCCGGCATCCAACGTGGCCGCTGGCCAAAACTACCCGGCTGTCACGATACAGGTCACCAAGAAACCGGGCGAGAACGCGGTCGACGTATCGCGCGCAGTGCGCAACCGATTGGATACTCTGCGCAATACGGTGATCCCGTCCAATATGCAGGTTACCGTGACGCGCGACTATGGTGAGACTGCCGCCGAAAAAGCCAATAAACTGATTCAGAAATTGGGCTTCGCCACGGGCTCGGTGATTCTTCTGGTGGGTCTTGCGCTCGGGCGCAGGGAAGCCCTGATTGTGGGCGCCGCTGTCATACTGACATTGACAGCCACCCTGTTTGCCTCCTGGGCCTGGGGTTTCACGCTCAACCGGGTGTCCCTGTTTGCACTGATCTTTTCCATTGGCATTTTGGTTGACGACGCGATTGTGGTGGTGGAAAACATCCATCGGCATCAACAGTTGACGCCGGATGTCCCGCTGAGAAAAATCATCCCACGTGCTGTGGACGAGGTGGGCGGCCCCACCATTCTGGCGACCTTGACCGTGATCGCTGCACTTTTGCCCATGGCCTTTGTATCGGGCCTCATGGGTCCCTACATGAGTCCGATCCCCATCAATTCGAGCCTGGGCATGGCTTTGTCGCTGGCCATTGCGTTCACCGTGACACCCTGGCTGGCGCTCAAACTGATGCGCGAACATAGTGCTGTATCCGGCCACGCCGTGGCACATCCCGTGAGTCACGGCGATGGACGCATCAAGCGCGTATTCACAAAACTGCTGACCCCGTTTCTGAACAGTGCACGCCACCGCTGGATGCTGCTGTTCGGAATCCTCGTGGCCCTGGTGGTATCGGTGAGCCTGACGCTGATTCCGAGCAGCATGGTGGGCGTGGTGCTCAAGATGCTGCCATTTGACAACAAGAGCGAATTCCAGGTTGTGGTGGACATGCCTGCCGGGACACCGCTGGAGGACACTGCAGCCGCGCTTCAGGAAATGGGCGGCTTCCTCGCGCAGCAACCCGAAGTCGCGAACCTGCAAGCTTATGCGGGAGCAGCCTCGCCGATTACGTTTAATGGTTTGGTGCGCCAGTACTACCTGCGTGCCGATGCCGAGCAGGGCGACCTTCAGGTTAACCTGGTGGACAAACACCACCGTAGCGACAAGAGTCATGCCATTGCACAACGTCTGCGTCCGGGTCTGGAACAAATCGCGGCCAAGCACAACGCCCGCATCAAGGTTGTGGAGGTGCCGCCGGGTCCGCCGGTGATGTCGCCTCTGGTCGCCGAAGTCTATGGCCCGGACGAGGCCGGTCGCCAGGGACTGGCGGGGAAGATATCGCAATCGTTCAGCAAGACTGCGGACATCGTCGGTGTGGATACCAGCTTGCGTGAAGACGCGCCGCGTGCATTCCTGCGCGTGCGCCGCCAACGCGCCGAGTCGCTGGGTATTCCGGTCGCGGCAATTGCACAGACCGTGTCGGCTGCGCTGTCCGGAAGCGACGCCGCCTATTTGCGCGATGGCCAATCCAAGTACCCGGTGCCTGTTCGGCTGCAGTTGTCAGCCGAGAGCCAGGTTGGGCTTGATGCCATCCTGGCGATGCCCCTGCGTGCCGCCAATGGGCAACTGGTGCCCCTGTCAGAACTGGTAAACGTCGAGCGCGGCATCATTGACAAGCCGCTCTTCACCAAAGACCTGCAGGGTGTGAGTTATGTCTATGGCGACATGGCCGGCCAGTTGGACTCGCCCCTGTACGGACTGTTTGCCATTCGGGGCACCATGGCCAAATCTGCTGTAGCGGGGGATTCTCTTGGGGAATTCTGGATTCACCAGCCCACCGATACCTACCGTCAGTACGCCATCAAATGGGATGGTGAGTCACAAATCACCTATGACACTTTTCGCGACATGGGTGCTGCCTATGCCGTAGGTCTGGTATTGATCTACCTGCTGGTAGTGGCCCAATTCAAGAGTTACCTGACCCCGCTGGTCATCATGGCGCCCATCCCGTTGACCATCATCGGTGTCATGCCGGGCCATGCGTTTATGGGGGCGCAGTTCACGGCGACCAGCATGATCGGAATGATTGCCCTGGCGGGCATCATCGTACGCAACTCCATTCTGCTGGTCGACTTCATTGAGTTGCAGATCAGCCAGGGCATGGCGTTCAAGGACGCCGTGATGCAGTCGGCAGCTGTGCGCGCCCAACCGATTGCCTTGACCGGCCTGGCCGCCATGATTGGTGCTTTCTTTATCCTGGACGACCCCATTTTTAATGGGCTGGCGGTATCGCTGATCTTCGGCATCCTGGTGTCAACCCTGCTGACCCTGGTTGTTATTCCCGTCCTGTATTACGCGCTCTACCGGCGCCGTATGGAGTCGCGCCCCGATGTGCCTCCTTCCACGCCCGCTGTGGCATAAATTTTCACCACTCCCAAAGGAACCACCATGACCGTCAACCGTTACATCTTCGTTTTTGCTGGCATGTTCATCATGCTGTCCCTGGCCCTGGGCGTTGAAGGCAGCCCGCTGTTCGTCAGCAAGTGGGCGCTAGCCTTTACCGCGTTTGTTGGTTTGAACCTCTTTCAGTCCGGCTTCACCAATTTTTGCCCGCTGGCCATCATCTTGAGAAAGTTGGGCGTGCCGGAGTCCAAGGTAGGATGTGCCAACTAAGCCCACACAGGAAATCACCATGGCAGAACTCAAAGCCCGACACGCGCAGACTGATGTGCTGAATCGATTGCGCAGGGCCGAAGGGCAGATCCGGGGCATCCAGCGCATGGTCGAAGAGGGCGAAAGCTGCCTGAAGATCGGGCAGCAGTTCGCTGCCGTGCGCAGCGCTCTGGACAGCACGTACCTGCGGATGACGGTGTGTTACATGGAGCAGGAACTGGAGGCGAGGTCCCAGGCCAGTGAAGTCGATAAGCCGGACTACAGTGAGCTGATCAAAAACATGGAGACACTGCTGGCCCGGATGGCGTGAGAGCCGCCCAGGCTCCGGTGTGAGTCGCCCGTGGTTATTGACCCGCGCCCACTTCATAGACCAGCCGGTACCGTCCTGCGGACAACATTTCGTTGTCGTCCAAGCCGTAGCCGATCAAGAACTGTGTGCCCACCAGTTGGCTGATGTCGTCGTTTGCCAGGATGTCCACCAGGATCGCGTTGGTGCTGTTTTCCGAAACGCCACGCAAATATTCGCCTAGAGGTCCACCGACATACTGCTGCCAGCTCGCCACACGTGTTTTCAAGAAGATGCCCAGCGGACCGGTGCTGGTGCTGCTCCCCGCGCGGACCAAGGCCACCACGTAGACGTTGTAGCTCACCGCTGTGGACTTATTTGCACCACGCGTGGCCACGGTCGGCGCGATCTGCAGACCGGTGCTCAGCGCCAAACGCCGGTTACTGCCAACTTTGCGCGTTTGCGAAAAGAAGGGCAGCACCTTGTCCTTGGGGATTGGCAGGTTGCTTCCGTCTGCCACCAGATCCAGAAATGCGTCCAGCGTCGGATTGACGATTCCCGAAGCCAATGTCTGGCGCACAAAACTGCCTTCGCCCAGTTGGCCATAATCATTGAAGCCAAATGCCCAGGCCACGCCGTCCGTTCGGGTGGCCAGCGTGTGCCAGGGCGCTGCCGAAAGGCGCGCGTACTGGTCGCCGTCGGTCAGAGTCGGTTGCAGCGTGAACCCGGTGGTGCCCTGACCCAGTTCACCAAACTGGTTCAGGCCCCAGCCCCAGATACGGCCATTGACATCCAGCGCAAGGCTGGATCCCAGCCCGGCTGCAATGGCCGCAATGCGAGGCAAACCGATAACCTGCACAGGGGTGGCTACCGCTACATCTGTGGCTGGGCTCACTTGGGCAAAGGTATTGCGTCCCCAGGCCCAGACCCGGCCCTGGCCGTCCAGTGCCAGGGAATGGCCCTCACCGGCAGCAATCGCCCGGACATCGGCCAGTGCGGTAACGGCTTGTGGCGCGGGGCCGCTGGGCGCAGTGGCGCCCAAGCCCAATTGTCCCTCGCGGTTGTCACCCCAGGCCCATAACTTGCCGGCTCCATCCAGACCCACGGAATGTCCGCCGCCCAACGCGACCTGCGACAGAGCGGGTACATTCTGGGCCCGGGCGGGGCGGTCAATGGAGCCTTCGGATAGCGGGCGTGCGAGCTGACCACGGCTGTTATCCCCCCACGTCCACAGCACGCCGGCTGCGTCGATGGCGGCGCTGCTGGCTTTGGCCGCACTGATTTGCCGAATGTTTACCAGTCCCACAACCATCTCCGGTGCGGTGCGCACGCCGCTGGTGCCGCTGCCCACCGCGCCGCCAAAGTTGTCCCCCCATCCGAACACGGTTCCATCCCGTAGCAGGGCGAGAGAATGGCTGTCGCCAGCAGCCACCTGGTTGCTGGCAGCCAGGTTTGCGACAACGGCCGGGATGTTGCGTGTGGTTTCGGTGGCGCTACCGGTCTGGCCCTTCAGATCGTCACCCCAGCTCCACAGCCGACCGCTTGAATCCACGGCCAGCGCATGTTTGCTGCCAGTCCCAATCTGCCGTACCGGGCCAGTCACACCCAACGGCGACTTCAGTACGCCGCCAAGCGGTGTAGTCGTGGTGCCATCACCCAATTGACCGCTGAAATTGCCACCGGTGGTGACCAGACTGCCATCTGCGCGGGTCACCATCAGGTGGTATTCGCCCATGCGCACCGCGCTGGCAGCGCCCGTCAAGCTACTGAGCTTGGTGGGAGTAGCCACAGATTCGTAGCCACCCCAGGTCCAAACCGCGCCGTCGCTCGTGATCGCTGCCACCCCCACCCGTCCAGCAGACACCGCAACCACGCCCATTAGCGCTGCGATGCGTCCGGGGCTTGACCGCTGGCCAACTGACCCATCAGCCAATTGGCGGTACCGGTTGTCGCCCCACGCCCAAAGGCCACCGTCGTTGTCAATCGCATAACTCTGGTCGCCAGCGGCGTCAATGGCGGTGATGCGGGGTGTGCCCGCCGGAAAAACAACCCGCACTGGCGAGCCAGATTGGCTGGGTGTACTGGTACCGAGTTGGCCCATGCGGTTATCTCCCCAAGCCCAGACCTCTCCGGTGTTGGTCAGGGCCACGGTGTGGGCCGCACCACCTCGCACATCCAGAACGTCGGAAAGGCTCACCCGTTGCGGCACATTGGATTGGTAGGAGTTGTCGCTGTGGCCTAGTTGGCCCATGTGGTTCAGGCCCCAGGACCAAATCCGCCCCTGCGTGTCGGTGCCCACCGCGTGGCGCTCGCCGCTGTGGATACGCCGCATGCCAGGCAAACCCAGCACTGGCAAAGGGCTGCTGTGGCTTTGGGTGCTGCCGTCGCCCAATACACCTTCAGCGTTGTTGCCCCAGGCCAATACACGACCATCATCCATCAAGGCCAGCGAATGGAAGACTCCGCCCGCCAGCGCAAGCACAGAACCGGCAGGCATGTCCTTGATCACGGTGGGGGCGGAAACAAACGTCGCGCGCCCGGTACCCAGCTGACCGCTGCCGTCTTCACCCCAGCTCAGTACCCGCCCGGCACTGTCGACAGCGAGGCTGTGGTACAGCCCCCCCGCAAGGCTAGGGTCGGCGGCGGCGGGTAGCCCCGCAAAGGGCCCAAGCATGGCCGTCAAAAGCCAAAGACGCAGATCTGGTTTTTGCATCGGTGCTACTCCAAAAAACGGCACAGTCCACTCCCTGAGCCTGAAGGCCGATTGTGTACCGAAGCGCGGGGCACTGCTGACTGGGAGTTTTCACTGTCCGATGGTCCGCTGTGTGGGGCGGCGCACCGACCGCGTCGGGGCGTTGCCAGACACTGCGGCTTTGTTTGGCATTCAATTTAAGGAAAAACCATGCTCGAAACCATTGCAATTATCCTGATCGTCCTCTGGCTGCTGGGCATGGTGTCGTCATACACCGTCGGTGGCTTCATTCACATTCTGTTGGTGATCGCCATCATCATGGTGTTGATGCGTGTCATCGGCGGCCGGCGGGGTTGATGGGGCGCAGGACCATATTGCGCCAGAGGTGATTCCAGTCACAGCTCTTTACGGGGCCGGCGACTAGACTTCTTCCATCAACGAGGAGTCACCATGCAGCCACTCAAAACGGTCGAAGAATCCACGCAGCAGAAGGCTGCTTTGGAGAGCAACTTTGCCCAGCGTTTGATGGGGTGGGGCGTACAGGTCGCCCAGTTGGCTCCGTCCAATGCCGAATGGTTTGAAGACAACCAACTCGACCTTGACCAGCGGGTTCGCCAGTCCGGCGAGTGGTAGCGCACCCCGCCCTTTCTGGGCAAGGGGCTCCGGGCTCAAGGGTTTTGCTGGTCCGACTGGCGAAACATGCGATCCAGCAATCCCGACATCAACTCGCCTTTGGGATCGTGCGTCGATACCCAGTCAACCGCGGTCCGCAGGGTCTCTGTGACGCTGCCGGTTGTTATCCAGCGCCATGGGCGAATCCAGACGATGGCTGCACCGGTCACCAGTGCGCCCAGCATCAGTCGGCCAGGATAACGCTTGGCGATTGGGCCCAATAGCGTTTGCGCAGAGTCTGCGACAGCCCCAAAAGCATGCGCAAATGGCAAGGTCTTCCACCATGCGATCAGACGCTCTGTCGGTGTGCCGCCCTGCGCAAGCGCGGCCAGCAGACCAATGAGGTAAACGCCGTATTGCGGCGCGCGTGCGGTTGCAGACTCATTGAATCGCAATTGCCTGGTGGCCAGTTGGCTGCGCAGCAGGGCTCGGTTCGCCTCCAACCGCGCGCACGGGTCGGTCAGTGTGCGGGTCATTGCGAAGTAGCCTCCTTAAACAGGGCTCCGTCGGCGGCCCACTGTTGGCGCAGTCGCTCGAAGCTTTGACGCGCATTGGTGCTAGTCAGTTTGACCAGACACCACCCCAACCCAAGAGCCGGTACCAAGGGGACAATCAACAATGGCCACGGCACCGTCGTTTGAACCACCGGTGATACAAACCACAGCATCACAGCCACGCCCCCCAGCCCCAGAGACAGCGTGGCGCAACACAGTGCAGAAATCGCCAGTATCAGGCGCCGTTGCAGCAAGCCGGAGTACTCAGCGGCCTCCTGGCCCGCAAGCTGTGCGTACGCCAGCGCATGGTCTGCCACCAGCTTGGGCTGCGTCGCCAGCACGTCCCACAGCGGGTTCATGCTCAAATCAATCGGATTGACGTGACTGACTGATGATGCGTGCCAGCACCATCAATGCCGCACCGGTTGCCGCTGCGATGAGCACCGATTTCACCGGTTCTTCACGGATGTAGCCGACTGTGCGGTCCGACGCCTGGTGGGCGCTGTCACGAATTTGGCGCGACGTGTGCCTGACGCCATCCATGCCCTGTTTCACCAAGGCGGAAGTCTTCTTCTCGGCATTTTGGATCATGGGGACGATCTGATCGCGGGCAGTGTCGATGGTGTGCAACAGGCCCTCCAGCGCTTCGTTGCTCACGCGTTGGGTCGCTTGTATGGCCACATCGGCAGAATGGGACACCTGGTCAATCACCTTGTCCGACGTGTCTGTAATGATGTTATTTGACATGGAAACTCCGTTTGAATTATTGGGATGGATGCTCAAAAGGGAATGCGTGAGCTCATTTACCAAAACGCAATTTGGCGTCAGACAGACAATTGTCTTTGGCGGCCCCGGACAGTGCATCGCACTTTTCCTTGGCTACCTTGTACTTCGCGTCTGTTTTGTCAGCAGCGGCTTCGCTGCGGGCTTCGCTGACCTTTTCATTGGCTTTGTTGACCGCGTCGTTGGTGGTATTTTTGGCGTCTGCCTTGGCGTCGTAGGTCTTCTGTTGCAGCTTGGAGTCGGCCTTGCTGGTCGCTTCTGCCGCTTTGGCTTCCTTCACACACACGTCCTTGGCATTGCCGGTCTGGTCCTTGCAACGCAGCTTGGCCACGGCGTACACCGCATCGGCCTTGGCATCACGCGCATTGCGGTGGCTTTTTGCCGATGGTTTGTAGTTGGCATCGAGTTCGGCCATGGCCGTCTTTTCGGTGCCCTTGGCTTCGGCCATGCAAATGTCCTTGGCGTTGCCGGCCAGCGAGCCGCAGGGGATTTTGGCCGCTTTGTAATCAGCAGCAATCTTGTCGCCCGCCATTTTGTAATCCTGTTTGGTCAGGGTCTGCGCTTGGGCGGTTGCACCCAAAGTCAGGCACAGCGCCACTGCGAGCAGGTTCAGAGAATGTGTTTTCATATGTTTTCCTTGTGGTTTGGTAGGAGTTGGAGATAACGATTACCGACTGTATGTTCGGCTGCCAACCGCACCGCGTCGGTGCGGCAGTGCACACAAAGCCACCCGTCACGCCGCCGCGATCAAACAATCGGCATTGGCGGCATGCAAGACGGCGTGCGCCCGGGACTCCAGCGAATTGGCGGGGGTACAACCCTCCAGCCAGGTGTTGCCCTGGGTGAACCAGAGCGCTATTTCCCAGGGGCTGAACACAGTATTCAGAATGTCCAGTACCGGTTGCAATCCGGCGTGCGGTGCCATGTGGACCCGATTGAACTGGAACAGCGGAAGCCAGACCTTCGATTGCCAGTCAAAACTGATCACCTCCCGTTTGACTATCCATCGGGCCAGGGTCGCCACATCGCTGCCGTTCTGCAACCTGTAGATCGTGAACACTTCCTGCGCCCGTGCCAGTCCGCCGCTGCAGCGGTAGGAATCCAGCATGCCCATGAACATGCAGTCCAACTGGTTTTCAGCAGTGACCGGTCGCTGGCCCGGCCCCGCATCCAAAGACTGGGTGATGGTGGCAGCGAATGGTCGCACCAGAGGGGGGTGTAGGGTGGCGTTTTGCATGGGGTTTCCAAATGATTTGGCTCAGCCCCACGGTAGGCCCTTCCTCACGCCCGGGTCTGTGCGATTGCGAACGCAAGCGCTTCACGAGGTACCTTGATTCAAGGCCTGGCAAACCAGGCAGAACGCTCTGCCGACCAGGCTTGGTGACTTAGAGGACGGCCACCCTAAGTTGGGTAACGAACAGAGTTCTGAGGGGGCTTCAAGAATACTGCACGGATGGAGCCCTTTATGAAAACATCTGTGTTGACCACCAAGTCCTGGGCTACGTCTTCTTTGGGCGGAGCCGTCGACACCTCGTACCTGGATTTGATCGCTCTGGGCGATCATCTGGGCCAGTGCAACAACACCCGCGGGCATTGGTTCGCCCTGCATTGCGCGGCACAGACCATGCACGGATTTGTCGCATCGCGTTTGGTCACGAGCCTGTTCGCGGTGGCCATGTTGACTGTATTTGCCAGCCTCGTGTTGTAAGTGATGGCGGAGACCGGCCTATGCCGCCGACTGCCAGGTGCAAGCCCGGCCTTGTGCGCGCTGCTAGACGGATCGCGGGGGTCGATTTTGCCGCCCATTCGCTCCGAAATTTTCGGGGTGCAACGTTTTTGCCAGCATGCGCGCAGCCTGGGTCAAACCCACCGGGCCGAGCCCATGCCGTTGTTGGCCGCGACCTTTTTCCCCCGTTTGAAAAACAACATGGGGGTGCTGCGGGAAGCGCACCAGTACCTGGGAGTGCAGGCCTCGACCGGGTACGACATCAGCCCTGCCGCAGAGTGGCTGCTCGACAATTTCCACACCATTGAGGCGCAACTCAAGGAGATCCACGAAGGGCTGCCACGCAGCTACTTTCGCTCCTTGCCGATGTTGATGGATGCGCCGCTGGCGGGCTTGCCCCGCATATACGGCATCGCCTGGGCATTTGTAGCCCATACCGATGGGGCCTTCGACGAAGAACTGCTGGTGCAGTTTCTGATTGCATACCAGGAAACCCGCGAACTCAATTTGAGCGAAATCTGGGCCTTGCCCACCACACTGCGTGTCGTGTTGGTGGAGAACCTGCGCCGCCTGGCGGAGCGGATCGCCACCAGCAAGGCCGCGCGCGAAGTCGCCAACCTGTGTTTTGACCGCATTGAGTCTTATGACATTGATGCGCTCAACCATGTGCTGGCCCTGCTGACACAGCGCGGCGTGGGCCAGGTTTTTCTGACCCAGATGACCCAGCGCCTGCAGGACCGCCGTATCAGCGGTGACGATATCAGCCAGTTGTCGGTTCAGGACTGGCTACGCAGCGCCTTGCCTGAACTCGGCGCCATGCAAAGCCAGCAAGGCGCAGACCAGGCCGCCGACAACCTCAGCGTCAGCAACGCCGTCACGTCACTGCGCGCCGTGGGGGATGCCGATTGGCCCGACGTCGTGGCACGCACCAGCGCATTGATGCGTGTGATGCTGACCACCCCGCTGTTTGCGGCCGAGGACTCGGCCACCCAGGACCAGACCTTGCATGCGATTGAGCGTTTGTCCAAACGCAGCCGTTTGAGTGAGGTGGTGGTCGCCACCACGCTGTTGGACTTGATGCAGCCCTCCGCGGTGGGCGACGTTGAGACCACAGCCGCCCACCACTGGTTGCGTGGCAACGGACTTCCCGCGCTGCTGACCCGTTTACAGTTGCGACCGCCATGGGGCCCCCGCGGGTCCGGGTGGATGGCAAGCCTGGTATTGCCAGCCTATCTGACTTTGCTGTTGGGTTCATTGTCGTTGCTCGTCTGGTGGCTGACGATGCGAACCGCGCACCCCTTCACCGACTCTCCCGATGCGTGGCTGCGCGGGGCGGCTTTGCTGGCCCTGGTCTTTCCGGTGTCAGAGGCCTTGGTGGCTGTGCTCAACCGTTTGATCAGCGAATCCGCCAGGCCCCGGCGCCTGCCCAGGCTGGCCTTCGCTGACGGCATTGCGCCGGAGCACCGCGTCATCGTGGTGATTCCCGGCATGCTGACCAGTGCGGCGTCCGTCGCCGACCTGGCCCACCGGCTGGAACTGCACTACCTTGCCAATCCCGAGTTGCACGCCCAGTTTGCGTTGCTGACCGATTGGGCGGATGCTCCAGCGGCGCGCCTGCCCGGTGACGCTGCGCTGTTGGCCGCAGCACAACGGCACATTGACGATCTCAATACCCGGTACCCGCTGGCGGGTGACCTCAGCCACGGAGCGCTGCGTTTTATTGTGCTGCATCGCGAGCGGGCCTTCAGCGACAGCGAACAATGCTGGATTGGCTGGGAGCGCAAACGCGGCAAACTGGAGCAGCTCATTGCAGCCCTGGCGACCGGGGTTCAAACGGCCTTTATCGATCTGGGTCCTGCCTCCCGGTTGGCAGGGGCCGTCCAATACGTTGTGACGTTGGACAGTGACACCCAATTGCCACCCGGGCGACTGCGCGAACTGGTCGGCGTGGCAGCCCACCCGCACAACCAGCCCCGTTTTGACGCCAGTCGCCGCACCGTGGTCAGCGGCTACGGCATCCTGCAGCCACGCATTGTGACGCCCCTGCCGCCCGCCAACAGCGTCACGCTGTTTCACTGGATGTTCGCCGGCCAGTGTGGCCTGGACCCGTACAGCACAGCCAGCTCCGAGGTGTACCAGGACTTGTTCCATGAAGGCAGCTTCACAGGCAAAGGACTGCTCAACGTCCATGCCATGCACACTGTACTTCTGGGGCGCCTGCCCGAGAACCAGATTCTGAGCCACGACCTGCTGGAGGGCGCCATCGCCCGTTGTGCCGCCGTTTCGGATATTCCCGTTATTGAAGAGGCTCCCTTTCACGCTGATGTGGCCGCTTCGCGCGTGCACCGCTGGACGCGTGGCGACTGGCAATTGCTGCCCCTTCTGGTGTCGTCGCTGCGCAGCAAGCCGCAATTTGTGCTGCGCGGCGTGAACCGGTGGAAGCTGTTCGACAACCTGCGCCGCTCTTTGGTGGCACCCATGTCGCTGGCCGTCGTGTTGTTGTCGCTGGCGGGAGTGGGGGTCACCCCGCTGATGGCGCTGGTTGTCGTGCTGGCAGCGTTTGGCGCCGGGCCGCTGCTGGGTGCATTGGCGGGCTTTTCTCCCAACCGTGCCGATTTTGCCAAACGCCGCTTCCTGCGCGAGGCCGCGACTGAGCTGGCTCGGGTCCTGTGGAGCGGGCTCTGGCACCTGGCGCAGTTGTTGCAAACGGCGATGATGGCGCTGGATGCGATCACCCGCGCGCTCTATCGCACGCTGGCCAGCCGGCGCAAGCTCCTGCAGTGGACCACCGCCGCCACCGCGCAAGCGCGGGCCCGCACCCGACTACCTGACGTGCTGCGACTGCACCGTCGGGAGCCTGTTGCCGCCTTCACGCTCATGGCGGTCTTGCTGGCCCTGGGCACGCCCCATGCGGGTTTCACCATTGGCCTGTGCCTGCTGTGGGCGGCCTCGCCGCTGTGGACCTGGTGGGTCAGTCGACCCTGCCCGGCCTCCGAGGACGCCAAGCTGTCGGTCACGGAGCGCGCCTATCTGGAGGGTGTTGCGCACGACACCTGGCGGTTCTTTCGCCAGTGTGTGGTGGCGCAGGAAAGCCATCTGCCACCCGACAACCTGCAGCTCACGCCTTACGCCATGGTGGCGCACCGCACGTCACCCACCAACATCGGCATGTATTTGCTCAGTGTCACGTGCGCGCGGCAGTTTGGCTGGATTGGTACGCAGGATGTATTGACCCGGCTTGAGGCCACTTTGGCCACGCTGCACACCGTGCAACGCCACCGCGGTCACTTCCTGAACTGGTACGACACCCAGACCGGCCTGCCGCTGTTGCCCATGTACGTGTCCACTGTGGACAGTGGCAACCTGGTGGGGCATTTGCTGACCGTGGCCCAGGCCTGTCTGGAACTGGCCCATGCACCGTTTGAAAGTCGCTCCGCACAACGGGCCCTGGCGGCCCTGCGCCAGCGAATGGCGCCCCTGCTGTTGGCGCGCTCCCAACTCTCGTGCCCGCAGCGCAGCGTGTTGCGTGGCCTGCTGGCAGACCACCGCGCCACCACGCTATCCCTGCAACGCGATACACAGGCCCAACAGGGGCCGGATGGCACAGACCGGGCGGCAGCCGAGGCACGGGCCGGCGACCGATTGGAGGCCCTGGCGCAGGCTTTCAGCGCCATGGCCTGGCAGGCGGACTTCAGCTTCTTGTACCACCGCAAGCGCCATCTGTTTCATATTGGTTATCGCGTTGCCGACCAGCATCTGGACGCCGGGTTTTATGACCTGCTGGCATCCGAGTCCCGCCTGACCAGCCTCTTGGCCGTCGCCAAAGGTGACGTGCCAGTGCGGCATTGGGCGTCGCTGGGGCGTCCGTTTTTTGCTGACGGTTTCAGTGTTGGCCTGCGATCCTGGACCGGTTCCATGTTCGAGTACCTGATGCCCAGCCTGGTGTTGTATGAGCCGCCGGGCAGTGTGGTGCGGGCCGCCTGCCAGGCCGCCTTGCATGAACAGATGGTGTACGCCAAAGGCCAGGGCGTGCCCTGGGGCATTTCCGAGTCGGCCTACGCCGCGGCCGACGCCTCGCTGGCCTACCAGTACGCGCCGCAGGGTGCCCCGCGGCTGGCCTTGCGCCGCACGCCACCCGACGAACTGGTGGTGGCGCCCTATGCTACCGCCCTGGGCGCGCTGGTGTCACCGCGCTGCGCGGTTGACAACTTTCGTTTGCTGGAAGGCCTGGGGGCACGCGGCCGCTACGGGTTTGTCGAAGCGCTGGACTACACCGCCGCCCGCCGGCTCAATGGGCAGCCGTTCGTGATCGTCGATACCGTCATGGCGCACCACCAGGGCATGAGCATTGCGGCCTTGGCCAACGTCCTGCTGGGGGACCCGGTTCAGCGCTGGGGCATGGCCAACGCACCGATAGAAGCGGTGGCGTCGCTGCTGCACGAGCGTCTGCCGCGCGAGGTCTCCCTGCTCAACACGCCGCCGCCGGTGGCGCAGGCCAGTTTGCGGCAACGCCGCCGCGTGCCCAGCCTGCTGCGTGAAGTGCTGCCAGGCACTTCCGCGCTGGAACCCAGCCACCTGTTGTCCAACGGACGTTACAGCGTGTCCCTGCGCGCCAACGGTGCCGGTTGGAGCCGCTGGGGCCAGGTCGGCATCACCCGCCAGCGGGACGATGCCCTGCGCGACGCGCTGGGCAGTTTCTTCTACCTGCGCGGGAGTGCGCAGCAGCACCCGGTCTCGCTGACCCGGCATCCGGCGCCGGACGCAAAAGCCCGATACACAGCGGTGTTCCACGCCGACCGTGTGTGTTTTGAAGCCGCCTGGCTGAACCTGAAGACCCAGACAACCGTCTGGGTCAGCCCGGAAGACGACATCGAGTTGCGTACCGTCGAGTTGCTCAACCTGGGTGGACAGACGCTGGAGCTGGAGCTGATCTCGGCCTTCGATGTCACGCTGACGGAGCCAAATGCTGACGAAGCCCATCCGGCCTTCACCAGTTTATTTGTCCGGGCCCAGTGGCTGGCGGCGCAACGGGCCTTGTTGTTCGAACGCAAGCCGCGCCTGGCGACCGAACGCACGCTGAAAGCCGTTCACTTCCTGGCCACCTCGGACGAGCGCATCCTGGGTACCCGAATCCAGACCGACCGGCAGCGCTGGCTGGGCCGCAACCATGGCACGTCTCAACCGGCTGCCGCCCTGGATGCTGTACCCGGCGAACCGTCCGGCGACGATCAGGTTTTGAGCACGGGTCTGGACCCGGTCTGTGTGCTCGCGGTGCAACTTCGCATTCCGCCGCACGGGCGGCTGGTCTTGACCTTTGGCACGGCGGTCGCTGACCAGGAGACAACGCTGCACGCGGTGATCGACAAATACCGCCAGCAGGCCAATATCGAACGGGCCTCCCTGATGTCGGCCACGCTCATGGGCATACGCCTGCGCGCGCTGCGCATCAGCGCCGCCAGTTTTGCGGCCATGCAAACCATGTCCACCGGGCTGTTGCTGAGCATGAGCCGCCCTGCCTTGCGCGGTGCCAAGACCAGACCACCCCAGTCCGAGGTCTGTGATCGGCGGCTGTTGTGGCGTTTTGGCATCTCGGGGGACCGCGCTTTGATCCTGGTCTCGGCTGCCGACGTGCAAGGCCTGGGTTTGATCCGGGCCATGGCCCAGGCGCTCACTTTGTGGGCCTGGAGCGGCATTGCCTGTGATCTGGTGATTGTCAATTCGGAGCCCATTTCCTACAACATGGTGCTGCATAGCGAGATCACGGCACTGCGCGAACGCCATGTCAACGACACTGCAGCCCATCCCGGCGGCGCGGTCACAGGCTTTCACGTGTTGCGCGGCGACGATCTCTCCAGCGACGAGATGAGCACCCTCAAGGCCTTGGCGCGGGTGCGTATCCATGCCGATGGGCGCCCCCTGGACCACCATGTGCAGGAATGGATGGCCCTGCACGAACGGGCGCTGGACGAACGCCAGCAACACGCCATCGTGCCGGTTCCCTGCCATGGCGCTGTGGGTGACAGCACGGTCGCCGCCCCGGTGGGTGCGTTTGTGGGCGCTTCGCAGGCCTTTCAATTTGACGTCAGTGACCGCTTGCGTCCCAAGCGCCCGTGGATCAATGTGCTGTCCAATCCGCGTTTTGGCACCCAGGTGTCAGAAGCCGGCAGCGGCTACACCTGGGCGCTCAACAGCCGATTGAACCAGCTGACCGCCTGGTCCAATGATCCGGTGGCTGATCCACCCGCCGAATGGTTCCTGTTGCAGGACTGCAAGACGCAAGACACCTGGTCTGCCACGCCCAACGCCTGGTCCGCACCTGGCGAGCCCTACCACGTGGTGCACGAACAGGGCCTCAGTGTCATCAGCCATCGCCGGGGCCCGCTGGAGGTGAGCGTCACCTGGTGTGTGGATATGGAAACGTCAGTCAAACAAATCAGCATCACGCTGCGCAACCATGGTCGCAAACCGATGCAAATGCGTCTGGTGGGTATAGCCGAATGGATGATGGGCGCCAACCGGGCGGACCGCAGTACGGTGCGCTGCGCCAACTACACGCTGCCCATGGCGCGGGGCCAGTTGCAGGTACTTACGGCGACCCAGGTGGACCGTTCCGCTGGTTTTGGTGCAGGCACCGCCTTTTTGTGTGCCCGCACCGCGGTGGAGGAGGTGGGCGACTGGACCTGTGACCGCCGCGAGTGTTTTGACGCGGCGGGGCAACTGGTGGTCCCCGCGCATTTTGGTCAGCGCAGCGGCCCGGGGCTGGACCCCTGTGCGGCGCTGGCCTTGCTCCTGGAGGTCATGCCCGGGGAAGCGGTCGAGCGCAGCTTCTTGCTTGGCTACGCCAACGACGCACCGGCCGCCCTGCAATTGGCGTCGGTCGCTGCCATGGTGGCAGGCGTGCAACGCTTGCAGCAGGTCCGGGACTACTGGAACCAGCTGCTGGGTTCCGTGACCGTCAAGACGACCGACCCCCTGTTCGACGCCATGGTCAATCGCTGGCTGTTGTACCAGGCGGTGAGTTGCCGTTTGTGGGCCAAGTCCGCCTTCTACCAGGCCGGAGGCGCCACCGGTTACCGCGACCAGTTGCAAGACGCCATGGCACTGGTGTGGACCGCGCCGCAGATCTTGCGCCAGCAAATTGTGCTGTGTGCGTCGCGCCAGTTTGAGGCCGGTGATGTGCAGCACTGGTGGCACGCGCCCCAGGGCGCTGGCGTGCGTACCCATTTCTCGGACGACCTGTTGTGGCTGGCCAGTGCCACCACGCACTACCTGCGCACCACCGGCGAAACGGCTTTGCTGGACGAGCGCATCCCGTTTCTGGAAGGCATGGAGATTCCCGCAGGCGCCGAAGACGCCTACTTCACCCCGACCGTCAGCGAGCGCCATGCCACGCTGTACGAACACGTGGCCCTGGCCATGGACCGCAGCCTGCGCGTGGGGGTGCATGGTCTGCCGCTGATGGGTAGCGGCGACTGGAATGACGGCATGAACCGCGTCGGCATAGAAGGGCGGGGCGAGTCGGTCTGGCTGGGCTGGTTCCTGTGCCAGCTGGCAGCCGACCTGACGCCGCTGGCCCGCTCCCGCGGCGACCTGGCGCGTGTCACGGCGTGGAGCGCTGCTGCTGCCGGCTGGAAAGCTGCGCTCAACGGCCCCGCGTGGGATGGGCAATGGTTCAAACGTGCCTTCTTTGATGACGGCCAGGCCCTGGGCTCCCAGGCCAACACCGAGGCCCGCATCGACCTGATCGCGCAGGCCTGGGCGGTGCTGTCCCACGCCGCAACACCCGACACACAAGGCCTGGCCCCGCTGGCCATGGATGAACTGCTGGTGGACCCGGAGCTGGGCCTGATCAAGCTGCTGGACCCGCCACTGCAACACGCCGAGCCCAGCGCCGGCTACATCCAGGCTTACCCGCCCGGTGTGCGCGAAAACGGGGGGCAGTACGCACATGCCGGTGTCTGGGCCATGATGGCCGTGGCCGACTATGCACGCCACAATCCGCAGGCCCAGACCCACAAGGACGACGTCTACCGCTACTTCACCTACCTAAGCCCGGCGCACCGCGCCAGCCACCCGGTCCGTGGCCCGCTGCTGGGCACCGAGCCGTATGTCATGACGGCCGACATCTACACCCAGCCACCCTATGTGGGGCGTGGCGGCTGGAGCTGGTACACCGGTGCTGCGGCCTGGATGCACCGCGGTGCCATCGAGTCCGTCTTCGGGCTGCAATGGGGTGCGCAGGAGCTCTACTTTCAGCCCTGCCTGCCATCCCACTGGTACCGGGCCGAGATCACGCTGGTGCGTGCCGGGCGCAGCATGCACTTTGTGCTGGTCAACGACAGTCTGGTCCGGGCGCTGATGGTCACCGGCCTTCCCGCCAGCCAGGCACTGACTGTCGGTCAGGTCTTGCGGTGGACCGCCCTGCCGGCCAGCAGTTCGTTTGTGCTGGCACTGCAAACCGCATGATGATCCGGACCTATGTCTATGAAATCAGGCTCTAGCCCTCGTGAAACAAGCGCAAGCAGCTATCAAAACGATAGTGTCCCTGCGCCCGCACCGGCTTCACCCCCAAAGCCCTGGAAGGTCATTCGCCAGGTCGCGTCGTCCTGGCTGGATGACTACGCGCTGAGCATGGGCGCGGCCCTGGCCTACTACACGCTGTTTTCACTGGCACCCCTGTTGCTGATCGTGATTTCGGTGGCCGGACTGGTGTTTGGTGATGATGCGGCCCGGGGCGAGGTGTCCAAGCAACTCGGTGCCTTGATGGGTGAACAAAGCGCCAGCGCCGTGCAGGCCCTGCTGGTCAGCGTCAAGAAACCGTCCGAAGGCGCGGCCGTGTCCATCGTGGGTCTGGTGTTGCTGCTGGTGGGTGCAACCACCGTGTTTGGCGAACTGCAAGACGCGCTGGACCGCATCTGGCGGGTGCCCGCCCGCCTGGGAACCAGTGGCTGGGTGAGCCTGGTGCGCAGTCGCTTGCTGTCGTTCGGCATGGTGCTGGCCATCGGCTTTCTGCTGGTCGTGTCTTTGGTTGCCAGTGCTGCCCTGGCGCTGGTCAGTCGCTGGGGCGAGCCGCTGTTTCGCGGCTGGTATGCGCTGGCCGAGATCAGCAATGCGATTGGCAGCTTTGCGCTGATCGCCGCCATGTTTGCGCTGATTTACAAGGTCATGCCCCGGGCGCGGGTGGAGTGGAACGACGTCTGGATTGGCGCCGTGTTCACCTCGCTGCTGTTTCTGCTGGGCAAGTCACTGATCGGCTGGTATGTCAGCAGCAGCGGCATTGCAACCGGCTTTGGGGCGGCGGGTTCGCTGGTGGTCATTCTGTTGTGGGTGTATTACTCGGCCCAGATCTTCCTGATCGGTGCCGAGTTCACCTGGGTCTACGCCAACGCCTATGGCTCCCGCAGTTTGGTGCGCTCGCACACAGACGCCATACCGCCACCTGTTGCACCATCTGACACAGCGTGTGCCCCGTTGGCACAGGCACATCGGGACTTACCATGAACATGCACCTCGGCCTTACCCCTCTGATCTCTTTACTGGCTGGCATCCTGATATTGGTGATGCCCCGCCTGCTGAACTACATCGTGGCCGTCTACCTGATTGTGGTGGGACTGATTGGCTTGTTTGGCGCCAGTGGCATGCGCATCAGCTGAACAAACTGCGCCAGTTCACCCAGAGCCGCATGCACCGCGCGGTTGGCCGCCACCACACCGGCTTGCGGATCGTCGGCGCTCGCTTCCACCCGCTGGTCAAACTCCTGCCAGGCCACCACCCGACGCGTTTTCTCGTCCACCAGGTAGGCCCTCAGCGTCAAGTGCACCTGGCTGGGGTTGCTGAAAAACTCCTGCTGCAGGCGCACAATTTCGGTGTCCAGCCGCAGGTCGGCACTGGCTGAACCCGAGGCCATCACCACCGCCCGAAAACCCCCTGTTTGTGAC
>CAZMXB010000052.1:0-23426 GCA_964569855.1 uncultured Rhodoferax sp. | reverse complement strand
CGGGCAGGGGCGGTACTTGCTGTCGCCAAACTCGGCCAGGTAGACCTCCATCACGGCCAGGCACACGTCCAGGCCCACCATGTCGGCCAGGGCCAGCGGGCCGATGGGCTGGTTGCAGCCCAGCTTCATGCCGGCGTCAATGTCTTCGGCGGTGGCCAGGCCTTCCGACAGCACAAAAAATGCCTCGTTGATCATGGGAACCAGGATGCGGTTGACGACAAAGCCAGGCGCATTCTTCACGGTAATGGGGCTCTTGCCCAGGGCTTTGGCCATGGTTTGCACGGCTTCATGGGTGGCATCACTGGTTTGCAGACCACGGATGATCTCCACCAGCGCCATCATCGACACCGGGTTGAAAAAATGCATGCCAATGAAACGCTCCGGGCGGCTGGTGACCGCGGCCAGCTTGGTGATGGAGATGCTTGAGGTGTTGGAGGCAATGATGACGTCGGCCGGCACAAGGGCGTCGATCTGCTTGAGGATCTTGACCTTGAGGTCGTAGTTCTCGGTGGCCGCCTCGATCACCAGTTGGGATGCTTTCAGATCGTCATAACTGGTGCTGCCTTTGATGCGTGCCAGCGCGGCGTCGCGGTCGGCAGGTGTGATCTTTTCCTTTTTGATCAGACGCTCCAGGCTGCTGGTCACGGTGGCAATGCCCTTGGCAACGGCCGCCTCTGAAATATCGACCATCACCACGTGGATGCCCGTTGTGGCACAGACCTGTGCTATGCCGTTGCCCATGGTGCCTGCGCCGATGATGCCGACTGTGGTGATGCTCATGATGTCAAAACTCCGTTGAATGTTGAAAGGGGATGGGACTATCGTACTGGCGTGGGTGCAGCCCGGGTCTGTCGCAGATCAACTATCGGTGTGCGCCAGCCAAACGGTGCTACTGGCCCATGCCGCCGGTTTTTTTCGTGGCCACCGGTGGCGGCAGGTTTTTGACCTGCAGTTCGCGGGCTTGTGCTACCAGTTTGTTGTGGGCGTCCAGAAAGGCGGCGGCAATCACTTTGCCTTCGTTGGTATTGCTCCAGCCGACGCCACCGGCGCCGCCCATGCCGCCAAAAGCCAGGCCGCCCAGGCCCAGGTCGGTGGTCCGGGCCGAACCGGTCGCGGCCGCCACCTGTTCCGTGGTTTCGTTGTCGGTCAACAAAAGTGCCACTTGCGCTTCCTTGAACTTGATCTGTTCCACCACGCCAATCAGCGCGCCCAAATCCCGCACTACGGGGATGTGGGCCAACACGCCGCCCAGGCTGCGCCCGGCATCCTGTTCACTGAAGGTCAGGTTCGGCGTGAGGGTGTACTGCGCCTCATACCCCTTGCCTTTTTCTACCGTGTTGCCCTGTTTGCGCAACACGCCGCTTTCCTTCAACTGCTGTTCCTGCACGGTTCCGCGCAACCCTGCAGCACGGTCCACTACCCGGAAACACCCGCTTTGTTGTGCCAACAGGCGCACCAGAGGTACCGGGGAACTGGGCAGGTTGTAACTGCTGCTCATCGTGTAGCCATTGGGGTTTTCGGCCAACGCCAGGGTGGCGATGGGGGTATCACATTTGACGAGGGATTTGCTCTCACCCTGGGAACCCGCCGGTCCCGCGGAGCCCGTGACCTCGGAACTACCACCCCCCAACTCGGTGCCTTTCTTGCCGCAGCCTGCAAGCACGGCCGCGGCCAGGACCACCAGCAGGCTGGTGATCCGAGCGCACGAAGAAAAAGCGGGAACAACGGGCTGCATGTGTAGGTTCCTTAAAAATGCGGGCGAATGGTAACCCAATGGCGGCCACATTCCCCGGGCTCAGGCCCGTGGCAGAAACAACGTGAAACAGGTCAATCCGTCTGCCGAGGTCGCGGTGATCCGGCCCTGGTGGGCCAGCACAATGGCCTGGGTGATAGCCAAGCCCAGCCCGGTCCCTTCCCCGGTTGCGCTTTGGCGCGAGGCGTCGGCACGGTAAAACCGTTGAAACAGATGCGCCAAGTGTTCGGGGGCAATGGTGTCACCCGGGTTGACAACCGCCACCTGAACCAACTCGCCCTGGGTCACCAGATGCACCTGCACACAGCCGCCGGGGGGCGTGTAGCGCAAGGCGTTGGAGAGCAGGTTACTGAGTGCGCGGCGCAGCATCAACCGGTCACCCCGGGTGTTTGCCTGCCCCGTGCATTGCAATTGGATGCCGCGCTCGTCAGCCAGCGCCTCATAAAACTCGAACAAATCACGCACTTCGCGGGCCAAATCGACCGGTTCCTGCTGAACCAGGGCTCGCGCTGCCGCGTGGGCGTTGTCGGCCTTGGCCAGAAACAACATGTCGGAGATCATGCGGGCCAGGCGTTCAAACTCTTCGGCATTGGACTCCAGAATCTCGCGGTAACCCGCCGCGTCGCGGTCCCGGGCCAGGGAGACCTGTGTTTGTATCATCAGGTTGCTCACCGGGGTGCGCAGTTCGTGGGCAATGTCGGAAGAAAAGTCGGAGAGGCGGCGAAACGCGTCCTCCAGCCGCGCCAGCATTTCATTGAGTGTGTTGGCCAGTTCGGCCAACTCCGCCGGTACTGCATCGGTGGGCAAGCGCTGGTCCAGACTTTGCGCGGTCACCCGTTCGGCGCGGGACCGCATGGCCCGCAGCGGTGCCAGCCCGCGGGTTGCGGCAACCCAGCCCAGCAGCCCCGCCGCTACCGCAGCACACGCCACAAACAGCCACAGCGTGCCCATCAGGGTATCCATGAAAACCTGGTGGTGTGCGATGTCGATGGCGACGCGCACTTCCAGCGGGGCAGCGTCCGGTATGCCACTTGTCACCCTTGCGGCCAGGCCGCGGTAGTTGTGCTCGCCGATGCGCCACCGTTGCAGGGCAGGCGCCGGGTCGGTCAACAGGACTGTCTGGACGGCAGGCCCGGGGAAGACCGGGATCGGTGGCGTGGCCAGCAACTGGCCCTGGGGACCGACCAGCTGCAGCAACAGACCATGCTGGCCGTGCGCCGGATCACTCAGGGTTGCCGGCAGTTGCTGCAAGTCATCGACTGTGTAGACCCGGGCGATGGCGTGTTGGGCCTGCATCAGCCCGGCCCGCAGCGCGTCGCGGTCCAGGTCTTCGAAGTGGCGTTCGATGGACGCGTTGATCAAAAACCCGAGTGCCAGCAACACCGCGCTGGAGCCCCCAGCAAACAACAACGTCAAACGGGTTGTGAGCGACAGGTTCATCCACCCGTGCTCTCAGGAGCCTCCAGCACATAACCCATGCCACGTGCGGTGCGAATCAAGCGGAGTGCAAACGGGTCGTCGACCTTGGCGCGCAGGCGGCGTATGGCGACGTCGATGACGTTGGTGTCGCTGTCAAAGTTCATGTCCCAGACCTGCGACGCAATCATGGAGCGCGGCAGTATTTCACCCTGGCGGCGCAACAGCAGCTCCAGCAGGGCGTATTCCTTGGCGGTGAGGTCAATACGCTGGCCGCCCCGGGTGACGCGACGGCGCAACAGGTCAAGTTCCAGATCGGCGGCACGCAACACGCTGGCTTCGATGCCGGTCTTGCCCCGGCGCAGCAAGGTGCGTACCCGGGCCAGCAGCTCGGAGAAAGCAAACGGTTTGACCAGGTAGTCGTCAGCACCCAGTTCCAGACCTTTGACACGATCGTCGATCTGGTCCTTGGCGGTCAGAAACAACACCGGCATGTCGCGCCCGCCCCGGCGCAGCCGCTCAAGCACCTGCCAGCCATTCAGGCCGGGCAGCATCACATCCAGCACCACCAGGTCAAAATCACCGGTCAACGCCAGGTGCAGGCCGTCGACCCCGTTGCTGGCCAGATCGGTGACAAAGCCGGACTCGGCCAGCCCCTGGCGCAGGTAATCCCCGGTTTTGTGTTCGTCTTCAACGATCAGGATTTTCATGCGCGGAATACTCGGGAAGGCGTTTGAGTTTTAGGAATGTGCTGGTCAAATTGGCCTCTGGCCCTCGAATCGACTGCATAGCTAGCTATTGATTGCATAGCATTTAGGTTCACCCCGCGCGCCGCGCCACGTCGATCAGCAGGTTCGACAACGCCTCAGGTTCACTCACCATGGGGTCGTGGCCGGTGGCCAATTCCCGTACCTCCCAACCCGGCTCGGCTCGCACGCGCTGGCGCATCACGGCAATGGTGGGCAGCGCGGGTGATGTGCAGTCAATAAAGGTGCGCGGCAGGCTGGACACGCGCGCCGCATCAAAGTCCAGCGGGTCCTGGTAGACGCCCAGCGGCTGCGGCGTCTGGCGGCGGTTGACCCAGTCGCGGTCGGCACCGGAGAGGCCAAACACGCTGGCGTCCGGCGGGCCAAAGCTGATGCCGCCACTGGCCTGGGCCGCAGCCAGGCGTTGGGCCACGGTTTCGGGCGCATGCATGCTGCTCCAGCTCTCGCCGGGGTGGGGTGTGACCGCATCCACATACACCAGGGCAGCAACCCGACCCGGCTGGGTTTGGAGTAACTGGTCTGCCACGCCGGTGATGACAATGCCGCCGTAACTGTGGCCTACCAGCACCACGCGATCCAGCTCAAAGGCAGTAATCAGCCCCAGCACGTCCTGCACATGGGTGGACAGGCGGATGCCCGGCGCCATCAGGTGCGCGCGGTCCGCCACGCCGGTCAGCGTGACCGCATGCACGGCCACACCGGCCTGCTGCAGGCGTGGCACTACGCGCTGCCAGCACCATGCGCCATGCCAGGCGCCATGGACCAAAACGACGGTGGGCGTGTTCATTGGTGTTGTCCTTTCTGTCAGGGGCGCTGCACGCGCCGGATCAGGCCTTCCTGTGTGACGCAGGCCACCAGGTGGCCGTCGCGGCTGAAGATGTTGCCGTGGTTCAGGCCACGCGCATGACCGGCTGCCGGGCTCTCGCAGGCGTAGAGCAGCCAGTCGTCAATGCGAAAGTCGCGGTAGAACCACATGGCGTGGTCCAGACTGGCCGTGACCATATCGGGCTGGTAATAGGTGGCGGCGTGGGGCCGCAGGCTGGTGCCGAGCAGGCTGAAGTCGGACGCATAGGCCAGCAGACAGCGGTGCAAGGCCTGATTGCCTTCAACCGCCCCGTCGGCACGGAACCAGATATATTGGCGTGGCTCCTTCTTCTCGGGGTGGTAGTGGTCCACCGGGTCCACGGGGCGGATTTCAATGGCCAGATCGGGTGCCACGTGGGCCGCCGACTGCGACGGAATCAGCTCCGGCACCGGGCGGCTGCTGCGCTCCGCACCGGGCAGTGACTCGGGCGGTGGCACGTCGGGCATGGTGACCTGGTGCTCAAAACCCCCTTCGTCGGCCTGGAAGGAGGAGGACAGGATCAGGATCGTCTGGCCCGCCTGCGAGGCCACGACACGGCGCACGCTGAAGCTGTTGCCGTCGCGCACGCGCTCCACTTCGTAATCAATGGGCGCCAAAGGGTCGCCGCCACGAATGAAATAGGCGTGCAGGGAGTGGGCATTGCGGTGCGCACAGGTGTTGCCCGCCGCCACCAGGGACTGGCCCAGGATGTGCCCACCAAATAGCTTGCGAAAACCCAGGTCCAGGCTCTGCCCACGAAAGTGGTCGGTCGCCACGGTTTCCAACTGGAACAGTTTCAGCAACTGTTGCATCGCGCTGGGCGTATTAATATGGGCGTCTGTTTGAACGCCTGCGGTATTCTGCTTGTGCATCGCCCATCCATTTGGTGTTTCAGTGGGGAATTGTAGGCAGGCACCCCGCAAGGCGGTGTCTCAGCCATGCCACTCTGGAGAACCACATGCCCATTTACGAATACGCCTGCAACGACTGCCACTTCACCTTTGAAGCCCTGGTTCGCTCCGACACCGTACCCGCGTGCCCCCAGTGCCGGTCCACCGCGCTGGAGAAGCTGTTGTCCGTGTTCTCGACCACGGCCACCACCACCGCAGCGCCCATGGCCATGCCCAGCCCGTGCGGCAGTTGCGGCCACCCCGGTGGGCCGGGTGCCTGCGGCATGAACCAATAACTGAAAAATCGGGCCTGTCGTGCATCCCGTCTTTCCGATTCACTACATCAGCCCGGTTTTCCGCCCGCCCAGCGAGGCGCAGTCGCTGATCCTGCCCGTCACCAACGGCTGCTCGTGGAACCAATGCACCTATTGCGAGATGTACACCGAGCCGCAGAAGAAATTTGCGGTCCGCGACGCCGCAGAAACACTGCAGTCCATCCAGCAGTGTGGCGAGCAGTTCGCCGGTCAGGTGCAGCGGGTCTTTCTGGGCGATGGTGATGCCATGGTGCTGTCCACCCGGCGGCTGATGGGCCTGCTGGCGGCCATCCGCGAGCACCTGCCCTCGGTGCGGCGCATTTCCAGCTACTGCCTGCCGCGCAATGTGCGCAACAAGTCGGTGCAGGAGTTGACCGAGCTGCGCGAGGCTGGCCTGTCGCTGGTCTACATTGGCGCCGAATCCGGCGACGACACCGTGCTCCAAAGGGTCAACAAGGGTGAGACCTTCGATTCGACCCGTGAGGCGCTGGACAAGCTGGGCGCCGCCGGCATCACCCGCTCGGTCATGCTGCTCAACGGCCTGGGTGGGCGCGTGTTCTCCCGCCAGCATGCCGAAAACTCTGCCCGCCTGGCGAACCTGACGCAACCCGAATTTCTGGCCACCCTGGTGGTCAGCTTTCCGCAGGGCGAGGCGCGGTTCCGCCAGGCCTTTCCCGAATGGGAGCCGCCCCCGCAGAAGGAGCTGTTCCAGGAAATTGAGACTCTGTTGCAGCACCTGGACCTGCGGCGCACCGTGTTCCGCAGCGACCATGCCTCGAATTGGCTGGTGCTCAAGGGCACGCTGGGCGCGGAGAAACCCCGGCTGCTGGCTGAGGTCAAAACCGCCATTGAACAGCCGCAGGCTGCCAGACTGCGCAACGACTGGGAGCGGGCGCTGTAGGCCAACGCTTAGACTGCAGCGGCGCGTCGTCCGGGACTGGCGCTTGCCAACCGCTGGGTGCTGCGGTTGGCAAGGTTGCGAACACGATGCACCTTTTCATCGTTGGGGCAAGCGTTGTCACCAGGTGACGGTGTTCGACGGCGACCGGCCGCCGCATATGGCACTGTCACCCGTGTTATTGCTCGTGCAAAGGGGGGCATGTTATCGTCAATTCCCTTCCCAAAACTCTGCACCAAAGGCCTTGCGCATGAAACATCTCAGCGGCGTGGATTCTGCTTTCCTGCACCTCGAATCACCCGAAATGCCCATGCATATCGGGTCCCTCAACGTACTGGATTTCCCCGAAGGTTACAGCGGTGATTTTTACGAGGACACCAAGGCCCACATCATGCAGCGCATGCATCTGGCCGAGGTGTTCACGCGCAAGCTCGCACTGATGCCGCTGGACCTGTCCAACCCGGTGTGGGTCGAGGACGAAGACATTGACCTGGACTACCACATACGCCATGTGACGCTGCCCAAACCCGGCACCAATCGCCAGTTGCAGCAGTACGTGGCGCGGCTGCACTCCAGCCTGCTGGACCGCAGCCGGCCCCTGTGGGAGTTTTTTGTGATTGACGGCCTCAAGAGCGGCCAGGTGGCGCTGTACAGCAAGGTGCACCATGCCGGCATTGACGGCCAGGCGGGCGTGGCGGTAGCCAAGGCCATTTTTGATCTGGAGGCCAGTGGCCGTGTGGTCCGTCCGCCCCGCCCGCGCGCCCGGCGCAACGAGTACCAGTTGGGCATCGCCGAATTGCTGGGGGCGGCCGTGCGCAATACCTTGCACCAGACGGTGGGGTTGGTCAAGTCGCTGCCGGTGATTGCCAGCTCCGCAAAAAGTGCGCTGCTGCCAGCCAAAGACGCGAATGGAAAACGCGACTGGTCGCTGCCCAAAGACTTCAAGATTTTTGCCCCCCGAACCTCGCTGAACGTTGCCATCACCAACCAGCGCACCTTTGCCGGACGCACGGTCCCGCTGGCCGAGGTGAAGCAGATTGCGAAGGCGCTGGGTGTGTCGCTCAACGATGTGGTGATGGCCACCACGGCGGGCGCGTTGCGAACCTACCTGAAGAACAACAACGAATTGCCGGACAAACCCCTGTGCGCTGCCGTGCCGGTCAGCCTGCGCCAGGAGGGCGACGACACCTCCAACAACCAGGTCAGCATGGTGACCATGAGCCTGGCGACCGACATCAAGGACCCGTTCGAGCGCATTCAGAAGATCCGCGAGTCGTCGGCCAATACCAAGTTGATGGTGGGGCGATTCAAGGCCGCCATTCCTATGGATTTTCCGCTGCCGGCCGCACCCTGGTTGATGTCGGCCTTGGCCTCGTTGTTTAGCCGCTCCCGTCTCGCCAACGTGATGCCACCCCTGGCCAATCTGGTGATCTCCAATGTGGCGGGCATTCCGGTGCAACTGTATTTTGCCGGTGCCAAGGTGGTGAGTTATTACCCGGTGTCGATTCCAGCGCACAGCATGGCGCTGAACGTTACCGTGCAAAGCTACAACGGTCGGCTGGACTACGGCCTGATCGCTTGCCGCCGTGCGCTGCCCGACGTGAACGAACTGGCCGATGACCTGCTGGCCGAGCACCGCACCTTGCTGGAACTGGCGCGCGCACGAGCTCCCGCAGCTGAGCTGATCACGGCAGCCAAAAGTGCCTCGGCACCGGCAAAGGCACAACAGCTGGAAGCACCGGCGCCCAAGCCGGCGCTGGTCAAGTCATCACCGCGTGCCAAATCGGTTTCCAGCAAGGTGCCCGCGCGCAAGGCCGCAAAACGTGTCACCGCAGCGGCAGCCTAAACCGCCGCGCTAATGCACGGTGGCCGGGTAATGTTCGGCCAGCCAGTGCTCAAATTGCTGGCACATGGTCTGGTCGGATTCCGCGTTGTCGGCAATCAGCTCGGCGCCGTGCACGATGCGGATGTTGGCGTCCAGATCGGGGGCCGTGGACTCTGGGTACTGGCGTGATGCGGCGCTGGCCATTTGCGCCTGTGCTTGCTCCCAAGCCTGTTCAACCGTCTGGTTGCAGCTATCGGCCAGGTACTTGGCGTTGAAGGGTTCTCCGGTCAGGCTCAGCAGGGTGTCGTTGTGGCTGATGCCATTGCCCCGAGCCCAATAGTGTTCTGACAGCGCAGGTCCAATGGCCGGGTTGTCCGTCAAGTAACCATACTGGCGTTCAAAAAAGGCCCGCGTCTGGTACACCGCCATATTGGCCAACAAATAGCCATGGTAGGCCGCCGCTGACTCCTGGTTCAGCAGGTGGGGAATGCTGAGCAAGGGGCGCGGGCCAATGGCCACACCCAGAATGCGCTGCTCACAGGCGCGGGCCAGCTGCAGCACCCGCTCGGGCATCAATTCGGCATCATCTAGTTGGTACAGCGCGCGCTCGAAATAGGGCACTACCAGAATGCCACGTTCACCAAAGGCCGCAAACGGCTGCGTGGTTTTGATCCGTTCGTGGATCAAGGCATCGGGGATGGCATCACCGTTGGCATTGCGGGCGTAACGCTTGAGCCAGTCGGCATCGTCGAGCAGGCTGTCGCAAAACATGGACTGGGTTTCCGCATATGCCATGGAGGTCGGGGCGAATTCCTGCGAGAAACAGGGAGAGTTTTGCGTCACATTGGCAAAGTGCGCTGCGTGGCCGCCCTCGTGGAACAGCGTGTTGATGGCGCGCGCGCCGCTGCCCACCTGATCCGGTTGGGCGTTTGCCGTGAAGTTGATCTGCCCGGCCACCCATTGCCCGTTGGCGTCGACGAAGCTGGGGATCGGTCCGTGGCAAAAACCATTCTGGTATTTGCCGGTGCGCTCCAGCAGGTCCAACTGCATGGTGGCGCCACGGTATTGAATGCCCAGGCGGCGGAAACTCTCGACCCAACGTTCCAGCCCTTTGCCAAACGACAGGTAAGGGTCCAGTTGGCGGGTCACATCGCCGCTGACGTAAAAGCGCAGATTCCACGGCTGGACGGCGTCGGCTCCGTGGGTCTTCTGCAAATCGCCCAAGGCACGTTCGTTGGCGTCGCGGGTGCGGGCTTCAAAGTCATCCAGGATGGAGAACAGATGATCGGCCGACATCTGTTCGTTTTTCTCGACCTTATAGTCAAAGTAGTTGGCGTGACCCTGGGCGCGGGCAAAGGCATTGCGTTTTTTGACGATGTCGAGAAAGCCGTTGGCCAGCACCCAGTGTTCCAAAGTCATCAGGGCGTCGTGAGAGCTTTTGCGAGCGGCTTCAACCCGGTTGGTGGACATATTGGTAGCCAGACCACTCAAAGTGCTTGCTTCCAGTTCACCGGCTTCGTTGATGTGTTGCAACACCAGGTCGCGCCGTTTGGCAAACAGCTCGGACTCCATCTGAATCAACTCGCGCATGTGCTGGCGCGCAGAGTCACTGTCCACAATATTGCTCTCAAACAGCGCCAGCCAGCCTTTGAGACCGTGACGCAATGCCTCGGTGGCTTCGTCCGTATCGGCCTCGGGCCATTGGGCCAAAGCGTCTCGTACGCTGGCCAGCCGCGCCGGGTCGGAGATGAAGTTCTTGTAGGTTTCTTCCGCGCTGGCAAAGCCCGCGTCATCGTTGGAGACAGCCATATAGGTGTCCCAGAAAAGGTCTTCTTTGGTTTTGTGAACCGTCAGGTACTCGGTGTTGAGGGTGTCAAACAACGCGCGTGCTTCTTGCATGAGGGAGGTCTCCTTTGTGGGGACCGCGATTTTCGCACCAAGCCGATGCCCACGCTGCGCGACTGGGTGCACCCATGGGCACGTTTCAGCTGCTGATCAATTTCAGGTCGAAGGCGCGTTCGATCAACCAGACCAGCGAAACCAGGATGGTCAGTACCGAGCCCCATACAAACACGCCGCGCTGGTAGAACGGCGTCTGCCGCAACAGGTAGGCCACCGGCAGAAACGCCGCAACAATGGCCAGCTGACCGACCTCCACTCCCAGGTTGAACCCGATCAGGGACAGCGCCAATGCGTCGGTGGGCAGACCCAATTCGGCCAGCACACTGGCAAATCCAAAGCCGTGGATCAGCCCAAAGCAAAAAGCAACCACCCAGCGCCGGTGGGCCACCACGGGCCACAGGTTGTTGGCCGCCGCCAAGACCACGGACAGCGCGATGGCCGATTCCACCAGGCGCGACGGCAGCGAGATCAGTCCCAAAGCCGCCAGCGACAAAGTAATCGAGTGTGCCGCCGTGAACGATGTGACGACCCACAACACCTCGCGCCCGGCTTCACGAAAGGTGGCGACGCCGCGCCAGCGTTTGGCGGTGTGCACCAGTACGGCCGGCAGCAACAGCGACATCAGAAACAGGATGTGGTCAAAGCCTATCCAGATGTGCCAGATGCCTTCAACCAGGTACTGGCGGAACTGGTCAACGCGTGACACCGCCTGCGCACCCCAGCGCATGGTGCCGCTGGTAGGCGACAACACGGCAGTGTGGGTGGTGCCGTCCACGGACACACGCAACAAACCGCGGTGCAGGTTGTCCAGGTCAAACAACAGCCGGTAGGCCAGATCCAATTCGCCGCTGGCAGCCGGGCAGTCGCCCGCCATGCGCAGCACGGCATAACCACCATCGGTGTGTTCATCCACCTGCAATGCGGTCAGTTTCAGCGGGCAGGCGCCGCCCCTTGCAATGTCCAGGTTGCTCAGGGCCCAGGCTTCCAGGTGGGATTGGCGGCTGCGCAATTCGCCCCAGGTGATTTCGCCGTTGCCGTCGGCGTCCAGTCCGATGGCAAAGTCAATGTCGCGCAGCGCAATGTCCCATTGCACGGCGACGGTGGCGCCCTTGGCGTCCACCACCAGGTAGCTGTCACTGGCTTTGTGGGCCCAGACTGCGCCCTGGCCGAGCAGCAACAGGGCGAGTAGAACGAATCGCTGCAAGCCCGTCATGGTTTGCCTCCCGACGTCGGCGCGGCGCGCATTTGCGTGAGTTGTTGGCCGAGTGACTGCAATACGGGATCCTGGAACTGGCTGCTGCGCAGCCAGGCCAGAACGTCGCTGGCCGATTCAGGGTCTTTGGCGGCCAGCGCGGCTTCCAGCGCAATGCGGGCGTCGCGGGGTTCCTTTTGAATCTGGTAGTTCTGGGAGGCCAGAATGGACGACTGCCTGGCATCTCCGCGCAAGCGCAGGTAATAACGCGCCTCTTCTGCCCGGTGGGTGGTGTCGCCGCGCAGCCGGGCGGCGGCGTAACGCGCGTCCAGTGCCTGGATGTGGGCGGCCGCCTGCGGTAGTTTGAGCCGTGCCTCGGCCTCCGTCAGCCGCAGCAGCAGGCCGTCAGAGGCCTCCCAACTGGCAAGTTGTTTGACCACTTCCGCTGCGCGGTTTTGATCCAGCAGGAAGTCACACCAGGCGGCCAGCAAATAGCCGTCGTCCTGGCCCAGACCGAGGGCGCGGCGGTAGTGCTGCTCGGCCTGCGCCGGGCGTCCTTGCCACGCTGAGACTTCCCCCAGCCGCGCGTGCAACCATAGCCGGTGTTCGTCATAGCGGGCCGCTGCCAAGGCTTGTTGCAGCGTTGCGTAAGCCTGGTCCAGCCGGCCGGTATAGGCCTGCACCAGACCCGCGCAACCGCCGTGCAGCACGCTACGGCCCAACCGCTGCAGGGCAGTGCACTCCTGCTGCGCCAGGTCGTAGCGCGCTTGCACCAGAAAGATGGCCCCGCGCCAGGCGTGGGCATCTGCCAGGTCGGGGTCTGTGGTCAATGCACTTGCATAGTCCGCCAGCGCACCGGAAAAGTCATGTCGGTATTGGCGCAAGGTGCCCCGCACCACTTGCAGGCTGGCCGGCAGGTTCGCCGAGAAGCGTTGAACAATGGCATCGGCATAGCCCACATAGCGTGGGTCGCCGCGGGCCATGGCCAAATCAAAATAGCTTTGTGCCAGCGTGGCGGCAGGTAGCGGGTCTGTTGGTGCCTGTGCAACAGCCGCGCGCAATTCGGCGAGGGCCCGCGCATTGCTGTCGCCCGCCCGCAGGGGCAGGGTGCCTATCACCTGGCTGTCGTTATTGGGGGTGTAAGGTTCGGCCCTGGCGGCGTTCATAAGTGTGGCCCCGGCTATCAGTGCACCCAGGCCCCAGTTGTGAATATTTCCCATGCGATGCTGAATCCTCGTATTTGCAGTACATTGCGCTCGGGCAGCCAAGCCATTCAATTCTCTTATTAAACCCCAGGAGTCTACCGATGAATAAGTTATTGTCTTCGCTCGTTATTGCTGCGTTTGCTACGGCATCCGTTGGCGCTTTTGCTGCCGCCCATGGCGGTGCCATGTCCGACAAAGACAAGGCTGCAAAAATGGAAGCCTGCAAGAAGATGGACCCCGCCAAGGCTGACGACAAGATGAAAGCAGAATGCAAGAAGATGGAAGAAATGAAGAAGTAAATTCGTCCACCGGGACAAAGAAGCGGGCTTGCAAGCCCGTTTTTTTTCGGCCCTCGCTGGCGGCCGGTCACTGACACACAATTGCCGGGCCGCTCGTTCGGTCTTCGCTGTCTTTTCAATAGGGAGGGGCCATGTCCCAATTCGACTTGCTGGTTGTCGGCGGTGGCTCGGGCGGCGTGCGGGCCGCGCGGATTGCAGCCGGCCACGGCGCGCGGGTGGCGCTGGTGGAGGAATACCGCTTGGGCGGGACCTGTGTGATTCGGGGTTGTGTTCCCAAGAAGCTGATGGTTTACGCCTCGCGCTTCGCCCAGGAATTTGAAGAGGCGGCAGGTTTTGGCTGGACCGTGGAATCGGCCCGGTTTGACTGGGCGATCCTGAAGGCGCGGCGTGATGCGGAGGTGGCGCGCCTGGAGGGCATATACCGCAGCAACCTGGTCAACGCCGGGGTGCAGATTTTTGCCGGACGCGCCCGATTGACGGGACCGAACGCCATCACCATTCCCACGCCGGATGGTTCACCGCAGAATTTGTCGGGCACTCATATTTTGATAGCGACCGGTGCAACACCTGCGAGGGCTGACGCCACTATTGGTCATGAGCTTGCGATCGATTCCAATGGTTTTTTCGACTTGCCAGCCTTGCCCCGGCGGGTGGTGGTGCAGGGTGCGGGTTACATCGCGCTGGAATTGGCCTGTGTTTTGCGCGGGCTGGGTTCGCAGGTGGATGTGGTGGTGCGGGGCGAGCAGATTTTGCGGGGTTTTGATCAAGATGTACGCGACCACCTGGCGGCAGAGCTGGGCAGAAGCGGTATCGGGTTCCATCTCGGTCGGACCCTGTCAAGCATCACCCGCGTCGGCGATGCGCTGCGTACCGGGCTGGATGACGGCTCGCAGATTGAGGCCGACTGTGTTTTGCGGGCCATGGGGCGCAAACCCAACACCGAGGGTCTGGGGCTGGAGGCGGTGGGCATCACGCCGGACGTGCAGGGTGCCATTCCGGTGGACCGATTCAGCCAGACTGCGGTGGCGAGCATCTATGCTGTGGGAGATGTGACCAACCGGGTCAATCTGACGCCCATGGCCATTCGCGAGGGCCATGCCTTTGCCGACACGGTATTTGGCGGCACGGCCCGTGCGGTGGACCATAGCCTGGTGCCGTCCGCCGTTTTCACGACGCCCGAGGCCGGTGTTGTGGGCCTGACCGAGCAGCAGGCGCTGCAGGAGTGCCCCAGGCTTGACGTTTACCGCTCGGTCTTTCGCCCCATGAAGGCCACGTTGTCGGGTCATCCGGGCAAGGTGTTGCTCAAGCTGCTGGTAGACCGCGATACGGACCGCGTCGTGGGCTTTCACGGCGTTGGGCCGGACACCGGAGAAATGGCGCAACTGGTGGCGGTGGCCCTGGGTCTGCAGGCGACCAAGCGCGCTTTCGACGCTACCCTGGCGGTTCACCCCACCGCGGCGGAAGAATTGGTCACGATGCGCACACCCGCCGTGCGCCACAACCTGTAACAATCGCAAAAATGGCCGACGACTCCCCAACCGTTAAAGATTCCCGCGATGTTGCGGGGCGCGCCGAATTGTGTGCCCGTTTTGACACCGTTCGCGCGCGCAGCGTGGCGTTGGCCCAACCCTTGACCGCCGAGGACCAGTGTGTGCAGTCCATGCCGGATGCCAGCCCGACCAAATGGCATCTGGCGCATACCAGCTGGTTTTTTGAAGTGGTGGTGCTGCAGGCTTTTCAGACGGGGTATGTCGTCTTTGACGCGCGTTACCAGTACCTGTTCAACTCGTATTACGAAGCCCTGGGACCGCGCCACCCCCGACCGCAGCGCGGCCTGCTGACGCGTCCCTCGTTGACTGATGTGCATGCTTACCGCGACCATGTCAATGGTGCCATGCGGGCTTTTATCACCCACAGCAGTGCACAGACCTGGGCAGCCGCGGCCCCGCTGATCGAACTGGGACTGTCCCACGAGGAGCAGCACCAGGAACTGTTGTTGACCGACATCCTGCATTTGTTGGCCAGCAACCCCTTGCTTCCGGCCTACGCTGCTCAAGCCAAACCCGCGATAGCCGAAGGCACGGGTGTGGTGTCCGGCAGTTGGATCCCGGTAAGCGGTGGGGTGTATGCGATTGGGCATGGTGGCGAGGGTTTTGCCTTTGACAACGAAACACCCCGGCACCAGGTGTTGTTGCAGCCTTTTGAGATGGCAAGCCATTTGGTGACCTGTGGGGAATACCTGGACTTTGTTCGGGATGGCGGTTATGTCCGTGCGTCACACTGGTTGTCAGATGGCTGGAACGCCGTCACCGGCCTGGGCCTGCAGGCGCCCTTGTATTGGCTGGCCCCGGGTGATCCGCGCGCGCCCAGCGAACATTGGCAGACCTTTGGATTGCATGGCCTGCAAACCATAGACACCCAGGCCCCGGTGATGCAAATCAGTTTTTTTGAGGCCGCTGCCTATGCCGATTGGGCGGGTGCACGGTTACCTACGGAGTTTGAGTGGGAAGTGGCGTTTGATCAGCCGCACATCGCGCAAATGATGGGCCATGCCTGGCAGTGGACGCGCTCGTCTTACGACCCTTACCCCGGCTTTCGGCCACTAACAGGTTCTGTGCGTGAGTACAACGGCAAGTTCATGGTGGGCCAGCAGGTGTTGCGCGGCTCCAGTGTGGCGACGCCCCCCAACCACGCCCGAAAAACCTACCGCAATTTTTTCCCGCCCAGCGCACGCTGGCAATTTACCGGTATCCGACTAACCAAGGACATGTGATATGAAAGCCATCTGGAAAAACACCGTGATTGCCGAAAGTGACGACACGGTAGTCGTGGAGGGAAATCACTACTTCCCGGAGGCGTCGCTCAAGCGTGAGTTCGTGGCCTTCAGCAACCACAAAACCATGTGCCACTGGAAAGGCCAGGCGAGTTACTACTCGTTGATGGTGGCCGGCGAAATGAATCCGGATGCGGTGTGGTACTACGCTGACCCCAAGCCGGAAGCCGCCAACATCAAGGGGCGGGTGGCGTTTTGGAAAGGTGTGCAGATTGAAAAATAGAGGGGTACTGCACACGGGTCCCTGTTTCGTTTTCGTTGCAACATGACAGCAATGTAATGCTTCGGTCATCTGCGGGCTGGGGGCACGAGCTTAGACTGCAAGTGCACAGCTTCCAGAGGAACCGACACCCATGAATTGCAAATATGCACTATTGACCTGCACTTTGGGGCTGGGTTTCCTGGCTGCGGCAAATGCCCAGGACGCGGGGCAGGTCCCTGCGGGTGCCACGCTCGACAGTCTGTTGTCCGTGGCCCGCCAGAATAACCCCGAGTTCAGCGCGATGCGCCACGAGGCACAGGCCGCCACCGAAAGGGTGGCCCCGGCTGGCGCTTTGATGGACCCACGAATCAAGGTGGAACTGGAGGACGTTACCAAGATGGGGGAGCAAGGGGTCAGCGTACTCCCCTCAGAGGTGGGGAGCACCCGCTACACGGTGACGCAGGAGTTCCCCTGGTCGGGTAAACGTGATCTCAAACGTGACATCGCCACGCTGGATGTGGACGCGGCCCAGGGCCGCGCCAGCCAAACCTGGGCTGAGCTGTCGGCACGCATCAAGGCGTTGTTTGTGCAACGTTATCTGGTGCAGGCCAACCAGCGCATTGCGAATGAAACGCTGGACCTGATGCTGCAGCAGGAAAAAGTCATGCAAGTGCGTTATGCCGGTGGCCTGGTGGCCCAGCAGGACATCACCCGCATCCATGTAGAGCACACCGCCATGCGTGCCGAACTGGTGGCGCTGGGTGCCGAGTGGCGCCAGACCCAGACCCGGCTGAACCAGTTGCTGGCACGCCCGGCCGATGCTCCGCTGGCCGCACCGCTGAGTCTGCGCCCCCTGCCCGAAGCGGCCCAGCTGGATTTCGCCGTGTTGTCCGGGCGGCTGCGCGCCACCAACCCCCAATTGCTGGTGAGCAGCGCGGGTGTGCGCTCTGCGGAAAAAACCCGCGACCTGGCCTACAAGAGCCGCTACCCGGATTTCATGCTGGGCATCAACGCCATGCAGCGGCAAAACACGGTCAAGGAATGGGGCCTGATGCTGGAGTTCAACCTGCCCATTCGCGACCGTGTGCTGCAGTCGCAGGAACGTGAATCCGAGGCCATGCTCTCGGCCGCGCAGTCGCGCCAGCAAGCTGCGATCAACCAGGCATTGGCGGATCTTTCGGACAACCTGATCGCGCTGGATGCGGCCCGGCAGACCGAACACCTGATGACCTACAGCCTGACGCCGCAAGCCGATCTGACCTGGCGCTCGGCCCTGGCGGCGTACGAGAACGGCAAGGCCGATTTCACTACGCTGCTCGACGCGCAACGCCAGATCCGCCAGGCGCGACAAAGCCAGATCAAGGCCCAGGCTGATGCCCAGATGCGTCTGATCGAGATTGAACGATTGGTGGGAGAGACTTTATGAAATCCGGTGCAGCCCTCGTGGCGAGCGTAGTGGCCCTGGCGGCTGCGGTGGGTGGAGGCTATTGGCTGGGGCTCTCTGGCAAGGTCCAACCGGTGCCCGCTGATGCGGGTGTGGTGGCCAGTGCGCCAGAGGCGGCCAAGAAACAACCCAAATTGCTCTACTACCGCAACCCCATGGGCTTGGCGGATACTTCGCCGGTGCCCAAAAAAGATTCCATGGGCATGGACTACATCGCCGTGTTTGATGCGGAGCCGGGCGACGAACCAGCTACCGGCAACCAGATCAAGATCAGTACCGACAAGGTGCAAAAGCTCGGCGTGCGCACGGAGGCTGTCCAGCTGCGCAGCATGGACCGCACGATCCGCGCGGCCGGGCGCGTGGAGCCCGATGAGCGGCGCATCTTCATGATCGCGCCCAAGTTTGAGGGTTATGTGGAGCGCCTGTATGTCAATGTGACAGGGCAGCCGGTCGCCAAGGGCCAACCCCTGTTCGAGGTCTACAGCCCCGAGCTGGTGTCACTGCAACGGGAGTACGCCATTGCCGCTCAAGGCGTGGTGTCACTCAAGGGCGCGGACAGCCCGGCGCAACTGGGCATGGCACGGCTGGTCGAGTCCAGCCTGCAGCGGCTCAAGAACTGGGACATTTCCGAAGAGCAGGTCAAGGCCCTGGTGGCCTCAGGCGAGAGCAAACGCACCATGACCTTTCGCTCGCCGGTGTCTGGCATCGTGACCGAGAAAAAGGCCGTGCAGGGCATGCGCTTCATGCCCGGCGAAACGCTGTACCAGGTGTCCGATCTGTCGGCCGTGTGGGTGGTGGCCGATGTGGCCGAGCAGGACATCGGTCTGGTAAGGAACGGCAGCAAGGCCAGTATCAAGATCAATGCCTACCCCGACAAGCTGTTTGCGGGCAAGGTCACTTATATCTACCCGACGCTGAAGGCAGAAACCCGCAGCGTGCAGGTGCGCGTGGAGCTGGCCAACCCGGGGCTGTTGCTCAAGCCTTCCATGTTTGCGCAGGTTGAACTGCCGGTATCGACGAAGGGACAGGTGTTGACGGTACCCGTGTCGGCGGTGATCGACAGCGGCACGCGGCAGATTGTTTTGGTGCAGCTGGGCGCTGGGCGGTTCGAGCCCCGAGAGGTCAAACTGGGTGAGCGCAGCGACGACCATGTGGCGGTGCGCGAAGGATTGAAGGAAGGGGAGCTGGTGGTCACCGCAGCCAACTTCCTGATCGACGCCGAGAGCAATCTCAAGGCGGCGCTGGGCAGCTTTGGTTCTGCATCAAATTCGGCTCCAGCCCTCGCAGAACCTGCGCAAGCAGCTACTAAAACAATAGTATCCATCAGCCACCATGCCGACGGTGTCGTGGACAGCGTGGATGCCCAGGCCAACGCCGTAACGCTGACTCACGGACCCGTGGCCAGCCTCAAATGGCCGGGCATGACCATGGAGTTCAAGCTGGCCAATGCTGCGCTGCTGAAAGACCTGAAGCCGGGCGCCAAGGTGGCGATCGAATTTGTGGAACGCCAGCCCGGCGAGTGGGTTATTACGACCGTGCAGACTTCACAAGGGAGTGCCAAGTGAATACGGCAGTAGCGTCCAAGGGGGCTTGGGGTCCCGCCGATTTCTGTGCATTTGACAGCATGAGGCGGGGCCCCAGGCCCCCTTGGATGCGGCGCGTTCAAAGGTAGGTCCTCATGCTTGCAAATATCATCGACTGGTCCGGCCGCAACCGCTTTCTGGTTCTGCTGGCCACCCTGTTCATCGTGCTGGCGGGCATCTTCGCGGTGTTGCGCACGCCGATCGACGCCTTGCCGGACCTGTCCGACGTGCAGGTCATCGTCTACACCGAGGTGCCAGGCCAGGCACCACAGGTGGTGGAAGACCAGGTGACCTACCCGCTGACGACGGCCATGTTGTCGGTGCCCAAGTCGAAAGTGGTGCGTGGCTTCTCGTTCTTTGGCGCCTCGTTTGTCTACATCATCTTTGAAGATGGCACCGACATCTATTGGGCCCGCTCCCGGGTGCTGGAGTACCTGAACTTTGCCTCCGGGCGCATGCCCAAGGGCATCTCGCCACAGATCGGCCCGGACGCCACCGGCGTGGGCTGGGTCTACCAGTACGCGCTGATTGGCAAGGACAAGACGCTGGCCGAGTTGCGCAGCGTGCAGGACTGGTTTCTGCGCTACCAGCTGACCAAGGCTCAGGGCGTGGCTGAGGTGGCCTCGGTGGGCGGCTTTGTGCAGACCTACCAGGTGACGGTGGACCCGGGCAAGTTGCGCTCGTACGGCATTCCGCTGATGAAAGTGGCCCAGGTGATTCGCGACTCGAACCGCGACGTGGGTGGCCGCGCCGTGGAGAGGGCCGAGACCGAGTACATGGTGCGGGGCAAGGGCTATCTGCGGGGCCGGGCCGACATCGAGATGCTGGTCGTCAAAAGTGACAAGGGCACACCGGTGCTGGTGCGCGACATCGCTCGCGTGGAGCTGGTGCCCGACGAACGCCGCGGCGTGGCCGAACTCAATGGTGAGGGCGAAGTGGTCGGCGGAATCGCCATGGCGCGTTATGGCCAGAACGCGCTGGAAGTTATTCACAATGTCAAGTTGAAGATCGAAGAGTTGCAGTCCGGCTTGCCAGCAGGCGTCACGGTTCAGACCGTGTATGACCGCTCGGACCTGATTTACCGCGCCATCGACAACCTGAAGCGCACGCTGCTGGAAGAATCCGTCATCGTGGCCCTGGTGTGTTTTGTGTTCCTGCTGCATCTGCGCAGCGCGCTGGTCGCGATATTGATGCTGCCGGTGGGTGTGCTGATGGCCTTCATTGCGATGCGTTTGCTGGGCATGAACTCCAATTTGGTGCGCCTGGGCGGCAGCGCGAGTGCGAGTGGCGCCATGATCGACGCGGCCATTGTGATGATTGAAAACGCGCACAAACACCTGGAGCGTCTACCGCCAGAGCACAGCGCGACGGATCGCGCCGCCGCGATGATGGACGCGTGCAAGGAGGTCGGGCCGGCGCTGTTCTTCTCTCTGCTGATCATCACCGTGTCCTTCTTGCCGGTGTTCACGCTGGAGGCGCAAGAGGGGCGGCTGTTTTCCCCGCTGGCCTATACCAAGACATTTTCCATGGCCGGTGCCGCCATGTTGTCGGTCACGCTGGTGCCGGTGCTGATGCTGTTGTTCATTCGCGGCAAGATCATGCCGGAGGCCAAGAACCCGGTGAACCGCTTTCTGATCTGGGTCTACCGCCCCATCATTACCGGCGTCATGCGCTGGAAGAAATCGACCATCGTCATTGCGCTGCTGGTGTTGCTGGTGTCGGTGTACCCGGCCTCGCAACTGGGCTCCGAGTTCATGCCCACGCTCAACGAAGGCACGCTGCTCTACATGCCCGCGTCGCTCCCCGGCATGTCCATCACCAAGGCCGCCGAGCTGATGCAGACGCCGGACAAGATCATCAAGAGCTTGCCCGAGGTGGAGTCGGTCTTTGGCAAGGCCGGGCGCGCCGACCCGGCCACCGACCCGGCCCCGACCGAGATGTTCGAGACCGTCATCAACCTCAAGCCCGAGTCCGAATGGCGGCCCGGGCTGACCATGGACGGCCTGATTGCCGAACTGGACAAGGCCCTGCAGTTCCCCGGCGTGGCCAATGCCTGGACCATGCCCATCAAAGCGCGCACCGATATGTTGTCCACCGGCATTCGTACACCAATTGGCATCAAGGTCTTTGGCAAGGACCTGGATGAAATGGAAAAGCTGGCCAAGCAGATTGAATCCGTGGTCAAGGCGGTGCCCGGCACCACCAGCGCCTTTGCCGAACGCATCACCGGCGGCTTCTATCTGAACATTGAACCCGACCGCGAGCAACTGGCACGTTACGGTTTGTCCGTGGGCGAGGTGCTGGACGTCATTGGCACGGCGCTGGGCGGTGAAATGGTGACCACCACGGTGGAAGGGCGCGAACGGTATGGCGTGACGGTGCGCTACCCGCGCGAATTGAGAAGCGACCCGCAGCAAATCGCCCGCGAGGTGCTGGTGCCCACCATGGATGGCGCCATGATCCCGTTGGGCCAAGTGGCCAAGGTCGTCGTAGCCAAGGGTGCGCCCGGCATCCGCACCGAGAACGCGCTGCTCTCGGCCTACATCTATGTTGACATCCGCGACCGCGACATTGGCGGTTACGTGGCGGACGCCAAGAAGGCCGTCGCCGCCCAGGTGAAGTTCCCACCCGGCTACTACATTGCCTGGAGTGGGCAGTTTGAATACATGGAGCGCGCCATCGAGAAGATGAAGATCGTGATTCCCTTCACGCTGCTGTCCATCTTCCTGCTGCTGTACCTGAACTTCCGCCGCATCACCGAGACGCTGATCGTGATGCTGTCGGTGCCCTTTGCGCTGGTGGGCGGCGTGTGGCTGATGTGGGTGCTGCATTACAACCTGTCGGTGGCCGTGGCGGTGGGCTTTATCGCCTTGGCCGGCGTGGCGGCCGAGACCGGTGTAGTGATGCTGATCTACCTGGACCATGCCTGGGAGGCCGTCAAGGTGAACTGCCGTGCGGCGGGCAGAGCGCCGAATGTGGCTGATCTGTATGCTGCCGTCATGGAAGGCGCTGTGGAGCGCGTACGGCCCAAGATGATGACGGTGGTGGCCATCATGGCCGGCCTCTTGCCCATCCTGTGGGGCACGGGAACGGGCTCGGAAGTCATGAGCCGCATTGCTGCACCCATGGTCGGTGGCATGGTGTCCAGTACGGTGCTGACGCTGGCAGTGATTCCGGCGATCTATGCGCTGGTGAAGCAGTGGCGCTTGAAGCGGGGGTTGGAAGCGTAGCAGTCGGGATAGTGTCTTGCACGTCTCCGTCGACGAGCGATCAGTATAAAAACACGTTGAGGCCCTCGCAGAATATGCGTAGGATGCTATCAATTCAGGAGCAATTGGGTTGCCCGCTGGCAGCAGAGAAGTACACCAAGCGTGTGATGGCTGTGAACACAACTACTTCGTGGCCTATTCGTGCAAGCGCCGGGGGGTCTGCCCTCTTGCAACACGCGGCGCATGGCGAAGACTGCGACGCGCCTGACGGGCTACGCATTTCCCCGTCTGGCGGTGCGCCAGTGAGTACGGTCAGTCCCAAAGCGACTGCATCCGCAGCAGCTATCGTTCTTCGAACTGATGCGCAAGCGCACAGTCCGACTACCCGCTGAACGCCGGCACACCCACCAGCGTGATGAACTCCAGGTCCGATGCTTGCAGACTCGGTACCGGCCCATTGGCGACTACGGACGAGCCTAGTGTCGTGCCGGGCGGAGATGTAGTCATGTTTGTCGGGTCAGAGGAACGGACATACCCCGCATAAAGCTCCCTGATCCAGGCGTCACCCGCAGCCGCATAGCGCTCCAAACCGGGCGGATGGTCGGTGGCAGCAGTGACCAGGAGTTGGGCAAACTGCAGGACCACGAACCCGCGCGACGTGAAGTTGGCGTTGAAGTAAGCCGACAGCGCTGGCACCAAATCCGCGGAGAACGCGTCCAAACCGGTATTGGTGATGACTATAGACGCCAATAGATCGCTCGACATGCTGTCATAGGTATGTCCAAACTCGAGTGCTAACTTCGCGATGCCGTCATCCGATCGGCTGGCAATATCACGTTGGTTCATAAAA
>CAZMXB010000051.1:0-23484 GCA_964569855.1 uncultured Rhodoferax sp. | reverse complement strand
AATTTTTTGAATACGCCGGATCTGTTTCAATCCCTTTTTCCCAGTAACGAATGGTCACGTCCAGACAAAACGATTCGTCCCAACTGACAAAGGCATCACGCATCAGGCTGGCAATGTCATACGTGATGGGGCCATACACCGCATCCTGAAAGTCCAACACGCCCAGCCTGGTGGCAGACGCGCCCGCGCTAAGCGTGGGGGCAATAACACTATCGACCATCAAATTGCGCGGCATGAAGTCGCGGTGCACGTACACGCTGGGCCAGGCCAGGTTGCTGGTCACAATTTTTTCAAATGCATCGTCCAGGGTCTTGCGCTGGACCGTGTCGAGTGTGAACTGGCGGTGTTGTGCCACATACCACTGCGGAAACAACTCCAGCTCGCGCAACAACAGGGGCCGGTCATAGGCGGGCAAAACACCTTCGCGTGAGGACAGTTGCCATTGGATCAAGGTTTCTACCGCATCCAGATAGTGGGCCAACGGTGGCGGCTGGTCCGGCTCCAAGGTTTGCAGCAGGGTGTGGGTGCCCAGGTCACTGAGCAGCATGAAGCCATTGGCCTCATCCCATTCCAGAATGTTGGGGACTTTCAGGCCGGCGGAGCTCAGGAGTTGGGCAACATGGACGAAGGGTGTGCAATTTTCAAGATCGGGTGGTGCATCCATGATGATGAAGCTGCCGACCGATCCTCCTGGTCGGCTGTCCACCCGCAGGTAACGTCGAAATCCTGCGTCAGAGGAGGCCAGGCGCAAGCTGGTCTGTGCGATCGGGTAGCGCTGTTGGATGCCGGAATACCAGGTCTCAAATACGGCCTGGCGATTCGGGTCGACCCACAGTGCTGATTCTGTGACAGCAGCGGGAGAGGGGGGGGCATTGGGGCTCATGGATAATCGATTCTACAAAGCCCCGCACTTTCAACCCAGACGCTATCCGGCGCAGAACCACTTGCCCCTTGCCCCACCATCTTTTTTCCGATCCATGCCGCCCGTGATCCATGCGCCACTGGTCCCATGGCGCGGTCGGCGCCGCCTGGCCATTGCACTGGCAATTGCCGCCAGCACAACGGGCGCAAGTCGACAGGCCAGCGCACAACCGGTGGAAGTTGCGGCGGGAACCGTCGACACAGAAGCGATACCGCTCAAAGCCGGTGGACCCCTGCTGGAAGCGCCGCGCACGGAGCAATCGTCACGTCTGCCGGTGTTTGTGACGGCCGACCGGATGTCTGGCCAACCGGACCTGAACACCCTTCTCCAGGGGGACGTGATTTTGCGACGCGCGGGCACTGTGATTAGTGCCGACCGCATGGAATACGACCAACCCGCAGACCGGGTCAAAGCGGCCGGTCAGGTTCGCATCAACCGCAATGGGGACGTGTTTGAGGGACCCTTGCTCGTGTTGAAAATGGATGCTTTTGAAGGGTTCTTCAGCCAACCCCGCTACCAATTTTTGAAAAGCGAGGGTCATGGTCAGGCGGATCGCGTCGACTTCATTGATGACACCCACAGCGTAATCCACAACGCGACCTATACCACTTGCCGGCGCCGACCGGGGCCGGATTGGCTGCCGGACTGGATTCTCCGGGCCACCAGCATCAGCCTGGACGATGACGAAGATGTTGGCGTCGCCAACGGGGCGGTTCTCAGTTTCAAGGGAGTGCCGATCCTGCCCATTCCGGCCATCAGCTTCCCGTTGACCGACAAGCGCAAGTCCGGCCTGTTGCCGCCTACCATTGGGGTGGGCACCGACAGCGGGGTTGAGGTAGCGCTGCCGTATTACTGGAATATCGCGCCGAACCGGGATGCCACCTTAACGCCCCGACTAATGACCCAGCGCGGCATCGATTTCGGAGGCGAGTTCCGCTACCTCGAACCCGAGTACTTTGGCACCTTACGGGCCAACTACATGCCAGGTGACCGTCTGACGGGAACGGATCGCTGGGGGACTTTTTTTGCCCACCAGGGTTTTGTGTCGACCCCGGTCGGACCGGTCGCGGTTGGGGTTAACGTCAATCGGGTCAGTGATGACACCTACTGGCGCGACTTTGCCAGCACCAGTGCCAGTTCCAGCGGAATCGCCAGCGCCACGACGGCGGCCGGTGCCGCTGTAACCCAGCGGCTGTTGCCAACGGATCTGGTCGCCAATTGGGGGCAGGGCCCATTCTCCGCGTCGTTGCGGGTGCTCAAGTGGCAAACCCTTCAAGATGTTACGGCACCCATCGTTCCACCGTATGACCGGGCTCCGCAACTGACGGCGCGCTACGCCTTGACCAACGTCAATGGATTGGATTGGTCGGTTGAGGGTGACCTGACGCAGTTTGAGGCCAACCGCTTGATGACGCTGCAGCCCAACGCGCAGCGCTCGCTTGCCGCTCTGCAGGTCAGTCGTCCATGGCTTGCGCCAGCCGGATTTGTGACCCCCAAATTGCAGCTGCATGCCACCGCTTACCAGTTCGATGCACCGCTGGCCACCGGTGCACGGTCTGCCGACAGCGTGGTGCCCACGTTCAGCGTGGACAGCGGTCTGGTGTTCGAGCGGGACACCCAATTGTGGGGGCGCAATCTGGTGCAGACACTGGAGCCCCGGGCTTTTTATGTGTACACGCCGTACCGCAACCAAAGCCAGCTACCCAACTACGACACCGCCAGCAACGACTTCAACTTTGCCACCATCTACACCGAGAACGCCTTTGTTGGCCACGACAAGATATCGGATAACAACTTGCTGACGCTGGGTGTGGCGACCCGGTTTCTGGATGCCGGCACCGGGGCCCAGTTGGCGCGGTTTGGCATAGCCCAACGGCTGCGGTTCGACGACCAGCGTGTCACCTTGACCCCCGCAGTGGCCGCTGCGCAGGCGGGTTTTAGCGACGTATTGTTGGGCGCTTCGGTCAATGTGCATGACAGTTGGGCGGTCGACTCGACCATCCAGTACAACGCCAAGACCGACCAATCGATACGCTCCACGCTGGGTGGACGCTACAACCCCGGGCACTACCAGGTGATCAACGCGGCCTACCGTTACCAGCGCGATGTCAGCGAACAGCTGGACGTGAGCTGGCAGTGGCCCATCAACAACCTGTGGGGCGACAAGGGCCAGAACCTGGGCGCTGGACGTGGCCAGGGGGAGGGGCGTTATTACAGTGTGGGGCGCCTCAACTACAGCCTCAACGAGGGGCGTCTGGTCGACACGATTCTGGGCGTCGAGTACGATGCGGGTTGCTGGCTGGCCCGGGTGGTACTGGAGCGGGTGCAGACGAGCAGTTCCACAGCGAACGGGCGCCTGATGTTCCAGCTGGAATTCGTCGGATTTACGCGTTTGGGTGTCAGTCCCCTGCAATCCTTGACCCAGAATATCTCGCGATACCAAAACTTGCGTGATTCAAGTGGAACGGCCAGCCGTTTTAGCAACTACGATTGAATGAACATGAATTTTCGACATTGGGTACCCGTTCTTGGCCTTCTCGGCTGCAGCCTGTCGCCAGGGCTCCATGCCCAGACGACACAGGCTGCTGATTTCATTGTGGCGGTGGTGAACTCTGAGCCCATTACCAACAGTGAGTTGCGCAGCGCGATGCAGCGAGCAACGCGGGACTTGGCGCAGCAGCGCACGGCCCCACCCCCACCCGCTGAGTTGCAGCGCCTTGTACTCGAGCGCCTGATCAGCGAACGAGCGCAGTTGCAGTTCGCCCGCGAGTCGGGAATTCGCGTTGAAGACAGTGCCGTCGAGCAGGCCGAATTGGCTGTTGCACGGCAAAACCAGGTGGACGTGACCGAGTTGAGGCAACGTCTGGTCAAGGACGGAATATCCTTGGCTCAGTTTCGCCGGCAACTGCGCGACCAGTTGACCCTGTCACGTTTGCAAGAGCGCGATGTGGAAGGGCGCTTGCGTATTTCTGAGGCAGACATTGACCGCGCCATTGCAGAGCAAGCTGCCGCAGATACCAATCCGTCGGCGCAGGAAATCAATCTGGCGAATCTGTTGGTGTCGGTGCCTGAAAACGCCACGGCGGAGCAGGTCGCGGAAAAAATGGTACAGGCACAAAAGGCATTGACGCGGCTTCGGGCGGGTGAAGACTTCGCGCGGTTGGTACAGGAGCTTTCTTCAGGGGACCGCAGCAATGGGGGTCAATTGGGTTTGCGCAGTGCCGACCGGTATCCACCGGCGTTTGTGGCAGCAACCCAAAAACTGGCGGTTGGCGAGGTGTCAGACGTTGTGCGCTCAGGCGCTGGCTTCCACGTTCTGAAGTTGGTGGAAAGGCGCACACCCGCGGCACAGGCCAAAGCCATTGTTCAAAGCCATGCCCGGCATATTTTGCTGCGGCCCACTCCACAATTAACACAAACGGCGGCGATTGCCCAAGTGCTGGATTTCAAGAAGCGTATCGAGAATGGCTCGGCCACCTTCCAGGCGCTGGCCAAGGAACACTCTCAGGATGGCAGTGCGGCACAGGGGGGCGACCTGGGTTGGGTGGGCCCCGGTGCCTTTGTGCCCGAATTTGAAGAACCCATGAACCGATTGGCGGATGGACAAATCAGTGGCCCCGTGGTGTCACGGTTTGGCGTGCACCTGATCCAGATGCTGGAGCGTCGGCGCGTGGACCTTACTGAGCGCGAGATTCGAGAGGCCATCCGCGCCCAGTTGCGGGCCAGCCGGTATGAAGGGGCATTTACAACATGGGCACAGGAAATCCGGGCCAACGCCTTCGTGGAACTGCGCGAGCCTCCCCAGTAATGCGATGGAGTGCGGGCTCACAATGCCGTTTTATTTCCTGATGGGGCGCTTCGTGTGAAGCACATTGCGCGCAAACGGTTTGGCCAGCATTTTCTGACCGATGGCGGAATTATTGATACTATTGTTCAGGCCATTGCGCCAGTGCCGGGACAACGCATGGTGGAAATTGGCCCGGGTCTGGCCGCGTTGACACAGCCCCTGGTGGAGCGTCTCGGGTACTTGACGGTGATTGAACTTGATCGTGACCTGGCACTGCATTTGCGCGGCCATGGGCAGCTCACCGTGATCGAATCCGATGTATTGAAAGTTAACTTCTCTCGCGTCCATGCGGATTGGAATGTGATGCATTCCTTAGCCACCGATGACCGGGCTGGCGCATCGGTGCAAAAGCTGCGGGTGGTCGGGAATCTGCCCTACAACATCTCAACGCCCATTCTGTTCCATTTGCTCGATGCGGTGGATGTCATCGCGGATCAACACTTCATGTTGCAAAAAGAAGTGATTGACAGGATGGTGGCCAAGCCCGCTACGGCGGCCTTTGGACGCTTGAGTGTGATGTTGCAGTGGCGTTACGCCATGGAGAATGTGCTGCTGGTACCGCCGGAGAGTTTCGAGCCACCACCGCGCGTCAATAGCGCAGTGGTGCGCATGCTCCCGTTGGAGCACCCGCCAGCCATCAACGTGGACCTGCTCAGCGAAGTGGTGCAGGTAGCGTTCAGTCAACGCCGCAAATTGCTGCGCCACACCTTGGGCCGCTGGCTGGATGACCGGCAGTTTGGTGGGCAGTTTGATACGCAGCGCCGTGCGGAAGAGGTCCCGGTAGCCTCCTACGTGGGTCTCGCACAGCAAATCGCGAAGGCTTGACACTTTTCAGTTACGGAACACCCGATGCGACTGACCACCTACACCGACTATGCACTGCGTACGCTGATGTATCTGGCAGTGAACCGCGACCGCCTGGTCACCATTCAGGATATTGCGACGCTGCACACTATCTCCAAGAACCACCTGACCAAGGTCGTGCATCACTTGGGTCAGATCGGGCTGGTGACCACCGTGCGGGGCCGCAATGGCGGCTTGAAGCTGGGTGCACAACCACAGGACATCAATATCGGAAAACTGGTGCGCCAGACGGAGACAGATTTCCACATGGCGGAGTGTTTTGACCGCGAAGGCAATCATTGCGTTTTCGCGTCCAAGTGTGTTTTGCAGGATGCGCTTGGGGCTGCGACTGCGGCCTACCTGCAAGTTTTGGACGGTGTCACGCTGGACAAGCTGGTGCCCAACGCGGTCGGCGGCCCAGCCACCGCTGGCGATTCTCAGCCGGTGGTATTCATCCTCAGGTCCCCGGTGCCGCGTTGATCGGCCATGGCGCGCCCTGCGAAATCAACTGTCATATGAGTTTGGAGTAGGTGGAAGTCGTAGGTTGGCCCAGGTATTTGTCAAACACCATGCCACTGGCGCGGACAAACAGGCGGCCTTTGGGCGTGACCCGAATGGCCTCTTCATCCACTGTGATCAAGCCGGCTTCCTCGTATGGCTTCAAACGCTCCAGCTCGGGCGCAAAATAATCGGTGAAATGGATGCCGTAACGTCGGTTGATGGCATCGAATTCGACCGGCGCACTGCACATCAAGGTCATGATGATGTCGCGCCGCAGCACATCGTCCTGGCTGAGTTCAAAGCCTTTTTCGATCGGTAAACGCCCTGCGTCGATATGTTGGTAATACGCGCTGACCGTGCGAACCCCCTGGCTGTAGGAGTCTCCCACTTTGCTGATGGCGGAGACTCCCAGTCCAATCAAGTCGCACTCGGATCGCGTTGTGTAACCCTGAAAGTTGCGGTGCAGTGTGCGGTCCAGGCGCGCCTTGTTCAATTCGTCGTCCGGTTTTGAGAAATGGTCCAGTCCGATATAAACGTAACCCGCATCGAGCAGGCGGCGCATGGACATCAAAAAGATCTGCAGGCGCAATTCAGCCGACGGCAGATCGCTTGAAACAATCAGGCGCTGTGCCTTGAATCGGCTGGGCAGGTGAGCATAGTTGTACAACGCGATGCGGTCGGGCGACACCTGAATCAGGTTGTCCAGGGTGCGGCCAAAGCTCTCGAGCGTTTGCTTGGGCAGGCCGTAGATCAGGTCGGCATTGATCGACTGAAAGTTAGCCCTTCGGCTTTCGATCACAGCCTGCTCCACCATTTCCAGCGGTTGTATGCGATTGACCGCCTTCTGCACCTCGGGATCAAAATCCTGGACGCCAAAACTGTTGCGATTGAAGCCCAGACCCGAGAGGGTGGCCAAGGTTTCTGGTTGCACCGTCCGCGGATCAATTTCCACGCCGAGTTCAGCGTCCTCAGTGAACGCGAAGTGCTGGCGCAGCATCGCCATTAGCCGACCCAGTTCTTCGGCATTGAAAAAGGTCGGTGTGCCCCCGCCGAGGTGAAGTTGCACGGCCTTGCGATCCTTGCCTATGCGCGCACCGACCAAGGCCATTTCCTGGTCCAGGTAACGCAGGTATTCACTGACGCGCTCATGGTCTTTGGTGATGATTTTGTTGCAAGCACAAAAATAGCACAGGGATTCACAAAATGGCAGGTGAACGTAGATGGAGAGCGGGGGATTGTTGGGTCGGTTCGCACGCTGCTCCAGGTAAGCTCGGTAGGACGCATCCACAAATGCGGTGTGAAAACGGTCCGCTGTTGGATACGAGGTGTAGCGGGGCCCCAGTTTGTCGAACTTGCGGACAAGCTCTTCGGAAATTTCCATGTCGGGTGCAGCGTGTGTCATAGCGAAATCCATGTTTTTGTGTCCGCCCTTCCAAGGCGTATGTGCATGCGGCAGACCAAGGATGGTACCGCGCATCACATCAAAAAAGCCCATCACTGGGATGGGCTATTCGGAAGTTGTGTTTTTGCTGCGGTCAAAGACCCCAACAGGCAGGTCAGTGTTTTACGCTGCGGCGAGCCAGTACCCCGAGTTGAAGGGACTGCTCATGCGCAATGCGAGGGGTGATACGTCCAACAACTTGTCGGTTGGCATCTTCTCGCCGGACTCGGCGCTCATCTCGATACCGGCAACGGCGGAAGATTGTGCGGCAGTTCCATTAGCCTCGTTCGCCCGTTCTGCTTGGCTGGTGTGTGCAGAACGGGCTACAGAAAAGAATAGAAGCATCGGAAGGGTATTTTCCGGTCCCCCCAATAGTCAGCGGTGTCGCGGAAGATGTCCAGCAACTGCTCGCGCGCTTCCTTGTCGAACTTGGTGTTCGCCGGGATGTGTTCCAGCACGGCGATAAAACCCGGTTGCGGGCCTGACTTATGTACCGGGTCTGTCATGCTGTCATACAGCGCGTCAAAGTTCTTGCCAACATGGGCCGGCAATTTGAACTGCTGGCCAATCATGTCAAGCACGTCTTGTTTGGTCTGGGCGTCAGCCAGGTTTGCGTACAGGAAGTGATGGCCCAGAGACTGGGCAGCTTCCTGCAAATCGGGCACCCGGAAGGCGCGTATCGACTGAACGATATTGGTTCTGACTGTTCGAAGTGGCATTTCCATCCCCGCGTCTCTTTCTTAAGATGTAAAAACTTGCTCTAAGGCACGATCTTGCGAAAACTCGCATAGTGATCGGCCGTGTAATAACACGCATCTGGTGCAGTGGCCTGACCGCCGCACACAATTCGCCGAGTGCCCCGTCCGCGGGAGCGCGGTGTCTTTACGGTGTACTCGCGGTAATATCCCCGTTTCTGGATGGGTAGCAAACGTTCCCGGTTACCAAAAACGACCCCGTCCTTTTCAAATGGAAAAGGACCACCTTGACGGATCAGCTGGTATGTTTCAATGCCTTGCGGAGGTAATTGACCCAATGAAACTGTTGCAGCAAACGAGATGGACTCCTTTGCATACACAACATGATTCATCAGGCTCAGAGCCAGCAAAACGCTGGTGAGTACTAACTTAAGTAACCCTCTGCGCAACATGAAATCCCTCAAGCGACTACGGGTTAACCCGGAAAACCTAAGGCAGTAGTGTCACGCATTTCGCTCGGAAAAGCAAGGCCTTGCCCAACTTCAGGGCAATATCATATGCGTGGGTTTTGTCGTAAGTGAATACTAACTGTCGTGGAAACCTCAGCGTGTAGCGTTGGCGTCCGCCACGGTCAAGGCTGTCATGTTCACGATGCGACGGACTGTCGTGCTGGCGGTGAGGACGTGCACCGGTTTGGCGGCTCCCAACAGAACCGGTCCAATCGCGATGTTTCCGCCGGCCGCCGTTTTCAGCAGGTTGTAGGCAATATTGGCCGCGTCGATGTTTGGCAGCACCAGCAAATTGGCGTCGCCGTGCAAGGCACTATTAGGCATCAACGCCATGCGTGCGGCTCCATCGAGTGCCACATCGCCATGCATTTCACCATCCACCTCAAGCCATGGCGCAAGCCGTTGCAGCAAGACCAAGGTCTGGCGCATTTTCAGTGCACTGGGCTCATTGCTGCTGCCAAAATTGGAATGGCTCAGCAGGGCTGCCTTGGGTCGCAAGCCAAACCGCCGCATTTCTTCCGCTGCCATGATGGTGATCTTCGCCAATTCCGGAGCGCTGGGGTCATAGTTGACGTGGGTGTCAACCAAGAACACTTGACGACCCGGCAACATGAGGCCGTTCATGCAGGCATAGATCGGAACGTCAAGCGCTGCATCCACACCGACCGCCGCACGTTTGCCAATGACTTGGTCGATGTATTGCAAATGTACCGAGGTGGTGCCCCACGTTCCACAGATGAGGCCGTCCACATCCCCTTTTTGAAGCAGCATGGTGCCAATGAGCGTGAGGCGCCGACGCATTTCGATCTTGGCCATCTGCACCGTGATGCCTTTGCGTTCGGTCATCTTGTGGTAAGTCTGCCAGAAGTCCCGGTAGCGATGGTCCTGCTCCACATTGACCACGTGGTAGTCGACGCCCTGCTTCAGGCGCAGCCCAAATTTTTCGACTCGCTCGGCGATTACGCTCGGGCGACCAATCAGCGTGGGGAAGGCGATGTGCTCGTCCACAACGATCTGGGCGGCCCGCAGAACCCGTTCGTCCTCTCCCTCTGCAAAAGCCACGCGCTTTTTCAACGCCTTTTTTGCTGCGGTGAAGATCGGCTTCATCGTCGTGCCGGATGCGTAGACGAAACTTTGCAGCCTCTCCCGGTAAGCGTCCATGTCCGCAATGGGTCGCAAAGCCACACCACTGTCGGCTGCCGCCTGCGCCACAGCGGGTGCAATTTTCATCATCAACCGTGGGTCGAACGGTTTGGGAATCAGGTATTCCGGGCCAAACGCCAATTGTTCCCCGGAATAGGCCGCAGCCACGACTTCACTTTGCTCGGCTTGAGCCAGATCGGCAATCGCATGCACGGCGGCGATTTCCATCTCCAGTGTGATGGTAGACGCACCGGCATCCAGAGCCCCACGGAATATGTACGGGAAACACAGAACGTTATTGACCTGGTTGGGGTAGTCCGTTCGGCCAGTTGCAATGACGGCATCGCTGCGCACCGCATGAACTTCTTCCGGCAAAATTTCGGGTGTGGGGTTCGCCAGCGCAAAAATCAACGGCTTGGCAGCCATGGATTTCACCATGTCGGCCTTGAGCACGCCCCCGGCCGACAGACCCAAGAAAATATCCGCACCAACGATAGCCTCGCGCAGCGTGCGTTCTCCGGTCTTTTGGGCAAAGACCGCCTTGTCGTCATCCATCAACTCCAGACGTCCTTCGTACACCAGGCCCGCCAGGTCAGTGACCCAAATGTTCTCCCGCGGAATGCCCAGTTTGACCAGCAAGCCCAGGCAAGCCAGCGCAGCCGCACCGGCGCCGGAGGTAACCAGTTTGACCTTTTTCGGGTCTTTGCCGACAACTTTCAATCCGTTCAGGATGGCGGCGCCAACACAAATCGCGGTACCGTGCTGGTCGTCATGGAAGACCGGTATCTTCATGCGTTCGCGCAGCTTGCGTTCGACATAGAAACAGTCCGGAGCCTTGATATCCTCAAGATTGATGCCACCAAACGTGGGCTCAAGCGATGCGATGATGTCAACCAGTTTGTCGAGATCGTGCTTTTCGTCGATTTCGAGGTCGAACACATCTATGCCGGCGAACTTCTTGAACAAAACGCCTTTGCCTTCCATGACCGGTTTGGAAGCAAGGGGACCGATGTCGCCGAGACCCAATACGGCGGTGCCGTTGGTGATGACGGCGACCAGATTGCCACGACTGGTGTATTTGAAGGCGTTATTGGGGTCCCTGACAATCTCTTCGCACGGGGCCGCCACACCAGGGGAATACGCCAAAGCCAGATCGTGTTGGTTGACCAGTTGTTTGGTGGCTGATACCGCGATCTTGCCCGGTGTCGGAAACTCGTGGTATTCCAGTGCCGCTTGGCGCAACTGGGCTTTTTTTTCTGCGGAGCTTGAAACGGGATCCCTGGGGGAAATGGGTGTCTGACTTGGCATCTTGCATCCTCGACGGCGCGGGGCGATGCTGAGGCGCACGGCCCTGTGCCCAGTTATGGGCTTTGCATTGTAGACCTCGCTCTACGGCCTGGCATGCGCGTTCTGCCCGTAATTCCCACACGTTGATGCCGATACGGCATGGGTCTATTCCGCGGTCTGCGTACCCCTGGACAGCGTCACGGACAGGCCACCCAAAACCGGCGACCGCGCAATTTCGATGGACAGGTGATTTGACTCTGCAATGCGACGCACGATCGACCACCCCAAGCCACTGCCGCCTTCGTCATTACCGGCTACGCGGAAGAAACGTTCGCCCAGTCGCGCGATATCCGTGTCCGCCATGCCTGGTCCGTCGTCCTCCACGCGAAGCAATACGCCTGCACCTTGTGCATGAACCGTGACGAGGATGTTGGCAGACGCCGGGCAATAGCGCAGAGCATTGTCAACGAGGTTGCGCACCAAAACGCCGACCAACACGTCATTGCAGGAAACCGAACATGGCGCAGGCGCTTCCAACATAAGTGACTGCCCTTTTGCAATGGCCTTGGGTGCCAGATCGGCGACCACCTGTCGAACCAAGGCACTCAGATCGACCGCGGCTACGGTGGGTCCTACCGCGGCATCCAGACGCGACAAAGTCAGGAGCTGGTCGACCAGATGAATCGCCCGGTCACAACCCTGCAAGGTGTTGTTCAGTGCGCGCAGACGCTGTGTGCCATCGGTCTCTCCGAGGGCGACTTGCGCCTGCGCCCGAATGGCAGCGATGGGCGTACGCAGCTCATGGGATGCGTCGGCGGTGAATCGGCGTTCTGATTCGAGCAGGCGTGCAATGCGCTCAAACAGGCCGTTGAGAGCATGCACCATGGGGGCAATTTCGGCTGGGGCGTCCCCCAGAGGCAAAGGCTCCAGCGCATCCGGTCGGCGCTGGGCCAGCGTGAGTCCGAGCAGACGCATGGGCGCCACACTGCGCAAAATGGCCCACCACAAGCCAACCGCCAGCAGCGGCAAAGCGACTAGCATCGGAAGCAGCGTGCTGCGCAAAACGGCCCACAGAATATTTTCCCTGGAATGCGACTCTTCACCAACAAAGACTTCAACGTCACGTTCGGGACCATAGGCTGAAAAGACCCGCCATTGCACACCGGCAATGACTACGTTGCTGAAGCCGGACAGGAAGTCACGACCCGTGCCGGCCATTGAAGTGCTTGGCGCATTGGACGAGCGCACGGTCAATTTCCCCTCGTGGAAGACCTGGAAAACAACTTTTGGGGCATAGCGGTGCAATGATGGCGCGTCGACCCCATGATCTTGATCATCCATTTCCTGCGCGTGCTGCACTACCAATATGGCGGCCGCCTGCGCAAGGTGCCCGTCGAGCAGCTCATCGAGTTCGTGGCGGGCGTCGATCCAGACCAAGCCAAACGTAACCACCCAGGTCACGGATACGACACCCAGCACCAGCACCAGCAACCTGCGCTGCAGCGAATGGGGTTTGGGTTTCACTGCAACGACGCTTCCCTTAACAGCACGTAACCGACCCCCCTCACCGTATGAATGAGTGCCCCTCCGAGCTTGCGGCGCAGATTGTGGATGTGCACTTCAATGGCATTGCTTTCCACCTCTTGCCCCCAACTGTAAAGTTGCTGTTCGAGTTGCTCGCGCGACAATACCCGCCCGGCGCTCAGCATGAATGCCTGTAACAAATCAAACTCCCGTGTGGACAAAGCCACTGGCTGATTACCTTGTCGCACGGTGCGTGCCGCCGGGTCCAGCACAACGTCCTGGGCCTTGAGGCACTCTTGCGTTTGGCCATGGGAGCGGCGAACCAAGGCGCGCAGCCTGGCGGCCAGTTCGTGCAGGTCGATCGGTTTAACAACGTAGTCATCGGCCCCGGTGTCAAGACCGAGAACACGTTCGGGTACCGTGTCGCGTGCCGTCAATACCAGAATCGGCATCATCAAGCCCGACTGGCGGATGGAAGCCAACACTTGAAGCCCGTCTTTGCGGGGCAAGCCCAGATCCAGGACAGCGGCTGTATAGCTCTGAGCCTTTAGTTCCCGTTCGGCGGCCTCGCCGTCACGTACCCAATCGACCTGAAAGCCCAGTTGGCGCAGACCGGCCCGCAAGCCGTCTCCAAGCAAGGCGTCGTCTTCGGCCAGCAAAATGCGCATGGTCAGATTATCCGTTGTGGGCCGTGGTGGTGACAGTGGCGCGCCCGTAACCAGATGGTGAGTCGCGCCATTGCCAATACCAAAAAGCCAGCATGGCAGCCAACAAAACCACCCCGATACTGCGCCAGGTTCTGCGAATCCCCTGCGAAGGCTGGGCCTTCTTGTAACCGCTAACCATGGAGCGCGGCAGGTTCTCCCGATGTAACCAACTCGATACCACCACGGCGGCAATGTGCAGACACACCAACGCCAACATGCCGTCAGCAACCGCTTCGTGCAAATCTTCAGCCCAATCACCCGCCAGGTCGTTGTAAGTCATCCAACCGGTTGTAGCCAGTGCCATTGCCAGGGCCAACATTCCTACAATGGCCAAAGCACCGGCGGGGTTGTGCCCGGTGTGGTGCTCCGGTTTCGAACTGGGAAGGGAGCGCAGATACCGCATGACGGCCTGAGGTCCTTTTACAAACGATGAGAACCGGGCGTACCGGGTGCCGATGAGGCCCCACACAATGCGAAATGCCACCAGACCCGCCATGGAGTAGCCTAGCGTGACGTGTACCAGACGCCAGGACTCTCCCTCTGAGGTTGCATAAGCGCCCGCGAAGCACAGCGCCATCAACCAGTGAAAAACCCTTATCGGCGCATCCCAGATCAGAACCATACAAGCGTGCGCTATGGTGTGGGCGGTTGCCTGGGTCTCACTGCTGGGGTGTGCGGATGTGGCGTTCATCAAAGTCTCCGGAATCAGCTTGGGTATGGCAGGCCGTGCAGTTGGCAGGGCTCTTGACACTGGCGAGTTTCCAGGTGGTGGCCGCCACCTCCCGGTGTTTGCGACCGAACCAGACAGTGCGCGTGATGCGGTCCTCGGGAGGCTCTTCGCTCACACGCTTATAGGTTCCAGCATGCCCTTTGACCCAGCTTGTGATGTCCCTTGAGGCGACCGGGTCGAGTGATGCGTCGGAGCCAAAGTGCCTGGACAAGTTGTTTAGCACCCGGGACCATGACGCAGCGGGCATCAATGTGGGTGGGTACGCAATATGGCAGGACGCGCACTCCTGCTGGTAGAGCGGTAACAGTGGCAGGTTGCGTCCGTTGCCGCCCGCATGTGCAAGCGAGACCAGGCCCAGGCTGGAAAGCAGGGCAAGTAAAGTCAGACGCGACACTTGTTGGTGGGGTATGTATTTCATCGGGTGTTCTCTCGGCGCGACTATCGTGGTCTGCAAAGCGTCAGGGCTTCAAGCTGGCCAGCCAACTGAGGACATCGGCCTTTTCCGCCGCCGTGCACTCCCGACCCACCACGTCATTGCAATTGCGGCGAAACCATTTCTCAACCTTCGCCTTGTCGGTGAATCGCTCTGCGTTAAAAGCCGGCGCCAACGGACCGATGGGTTTGCCGGTGGACGCGTGTTTGCCGGTTTGGGTGGGTACGGCACCATGGCAGGACGCGCAACTCCATTCACGGCCATGGTTCAGGGTGAATAAATCGCGTCCCCGCGCAGGGACTGGCGCCACGCCCGACAAGTTGGCGTACACGGCGAGCAACTCCGGTGCTGTGGCCGCCTGTACCACGGGCGACATGGCCAAGAAAACCAAAACGGCACTGTTTGCCGCGCAAACCATTGCGGAAGATGTGAATATGGACAACATCGTGTGGACTCCTTGGCCGCGATGATGCCTGGCGGAACTTAGGACTTTCTTAAGGTACGAGTGCCATCACATCGTGCCAGCAGTTCCTTTCCCGAATCCCTGTAGTCAAAAGTGGTCTTCGCCCTCGTACTTATTAGACTTAAAGCTATCAATATAATAGCGATCTCATTGCCTCACCGAGCAGCTTGGCCTTTCTTTTCCATGATGCGGCGGACCGTTCCATCGGCTTTTAGCTTGTCGAACGCCGTTCGCGTTTTCGTCACAATACGGTCTTCGGTTGGCAGGCTGTAGGCCATGTACAAGCCGGTAGAGGCCTCATCCAGCGTCAGTACTTTAGCCAGTTGGGCGCAGTCAAAAGTAGCCTGCACGCACAGACTCTGGGCGTCGTCCTCCGTCAGGGGGACCAGATCAACCTGGCGTTTGATCAAACGGTTGAAATTCTCGATGGACTGCGCCGACATGGTCAGGCGTTGAAAGCCCTTGGACTGGAGAAATTGTTGACGCACGTCATCACGCATCACGCCGATGGTGTAATTCCGTGCATCGCCCAGAGATTTGACCGCAATGTCAGAGCGTTCACGCAGGCGGTACAGGTGGTACTGCATCTTCATGATTTCTCCGGCCCACTTGAATTGCAGCTCGCGCGCAGGTGTTCGCGCAATCAAGAAAATCAGTACATTGGGTTCTTTTTGCGCCATGTTGTAAGACCGGGCCCATGGATAGAGCTTGACCTTAAAGTCGTTGAGGCCAGCCGCCTGCAGTGTCCGTTGGACCACTTCAGTGGCTGAGCCTTCAACCCGGTCGCCCTGGAGAAATGTGTAAGGGGTCGTCTCGGTGACTGCCCGAATGGTTTGTGTGTACCCTGTGAGGCTGCCACATGCAGCCACAAGTACCAGCCGGCGCACGGTTGTGGAGCAGCTGTCCTTGATCGAGCGTGTCATCTCATGTTCCTTAACGTTGCAGCCACCGCCGGGCTTACCCGATGGGCAATGTCGTGTCGCCCTGCAAACTGGAACAGACCCGGTTGCGTCCCTCAGCCTTGGCCTGGTATAGAGCCTGGTCTGCTTCGTCAAACAAGGCTTCAAAATGTGGTGTGCGGCCCAATTCCAGTTGCGCAAGCCCGATGCTGAGTGTTACAAATGGCCCTGTCGAGGAAGCCGCGTGCGGCAGGTGTAATTCCGAGACCGCCAGGCGTACCCGTTGCGCCACCTGCCATGCTGCTGCCGCATGGGTGGCGGGCAGAAGAATCGCAAATTCCTCACCGCCGATACGGGCCAGTGCATCGCCACTGCGCGTGATGACGGAGTTCATCGCGTTGGCAACTACCCGCAGGCACTGATCGCCGGCGGCGTGCCCGTAGTGGTCGTTGAAAGCTTTGAAGTGGTCTATATCGCAGATCAACAATGTCAGCGGTTGCCCATTGCGCAGGGCGCGCTGGAATTCGTCATCTTTCATCTCGTCGAAATGACGCCGGTTGGACAGGCCGGTGAGCGGATCGTGGCGGGACAGGATTTCCAGTTGGCGGTTGGCGTCACGCAAGGCGTCCTGCGATGACAGGAGGCTGCGCATTTGGGCATTGTGCCGTACGCTGTGCAGCAACATTTGGGATGTCATGGCCAGCAGCGCGCGGTCATCCTCAGGCCAATCGCCCTGTCCCAAGGGTTTGCCCATGAACAAAATGCCAAAATCTTCACGGTCGCTGCGCAACAAGGCAAGGGCACAGGCGCCAACTGGCATGCTCGTGAAAACGGCAGTTTCGGCCGGTGTCAGACTACGCCCCATCTCGGCCTGACTGAGGAAGAACAACAGCCCTTCGCGTGCCAGGCGCACCGGAGTCTGCGTCAACCCGTCCAGCGCGATGGGGACAGCCCCATGCGCATCCGATTCCTTTGCGCGCCACTCGGCAAACACGCGAAAAGTCGGCGGTGTTCCCAATGGAACCAGCCAGAGGGCATGGTTGGCGCCCAGGCGTTCGGCCACTTCGGTCATGCACGCCTTTTGGCAGTCCTCAAAGCTCCCGTGGGGTGCGTGGATCAAACGGTTGGACAGGCTTAAAACCAGTTGTTGTGCCGCGGTCAAGGATTCCAGTTCGGCGGTACGTGCCCGCACCAAATCGGCCAAATGGTCCCGATGGGCTCCCAGTTCGTCCTCATACTGGTGCAGCATGGCAAGGTGGTCTGCCAGTTTGCCCTGCAACTCATTGACGCCGAGTTCGAGCTGGCTCAGTTCGTCGTGCAACTCGGGGTTGCGCACCAGACGCAGGGAGAGGCGCAGATTCTCTGGTGTGATCTGACCGAGGTGGCGAGCGATGTGCTGCACATGCACCGTCACCGTGCGGCTGAACATCAACATGATCAGACCCGCCAGCAGCAGCGACTGCAGCAATTGGGTCACCACGATTGACGTGATCTCACCACGCAGCCGCGCCCACAATACCCGTTCGTCGCCATACAGCGTCAATTCCCCCACCGGTTCCGACCCACCCGGAAAGGGGACGTAGACCAAGTCCAGCTTTCGAACCGGTGCCAATGTGGATGCCAGCCAACCGTCGGCAATATGTTCAAGCTGTTCACTGGCCCTGCTGCTGCTGTGGATCTTGAGGACGATGCGCCCAACGGATGCCACTTGCGCCGCACTCTCGACATGTACGCGCAGTGCATCGCGGTCCATTTCCCAAATCGATTTGCTCAGCGTTTGACGGTACACATGTTCAATAAGGGTCAGATCGGCATGCATCCCTGACCAAGCCTCTTTCCACGCCGACAGCGTGCGTACCCCAACGGTCAACAGCGTAAAGACAAAACAGAATCCCAGTGTGGCGATCACCAGTCTGGTACCCAATGAACGACCGGGCGTGCTGGAGAGGTCTGTAGACATCAGCGTCACCCGTTGCAAGGCCAAGTCCAACCCGACCGAAAGCCTTGGCACGACGTGGACTTACAGCCACTTCTTCTTGAGCGCATCGTAGGTTCCATTGCTCTTTATCGTCGCCAGACCCTTGCTCAGGCGTTCGACCAGTGCGTCTGGTGTGTTGGCGCCAAAGGCCATGTAATACCCCTCACTGCTCAGGTCCGTGATGGCAAAACTACGCGCGAGTGTCTCGGCAGGTTCGTCCCCAGCCTGGCGTGCCAGGTGGACAGCAACCAGCTCGGGCATGATCCACAAATCCACCCGACCGCGTTTGAGTTTTTCGTAGTTGAGCTCGTATTTGACGCTGGACTGAAGATTTTGACCCTTGACAAATCCGTTGGCGATCAAGAACTGTTCCCCCACGTCCTCATTGACCGAAGCGGTCTGGTAGGACTTTGCCTGGTCAAGGCGCTCTAATCTCAGTTTGCGCTGCGGCAGCGAAAACAGGTAGTACTGGGTGGGTGCGATCACTCCGACCCATTTGAACAACTTCTCGCGCATGGGGTTGCGGCCAATGGAGTAAATCAGCACCTGTTCGCCGGCCTGCGCAGTTTCATAAGCCCTGGCCCAGGGCATCGAATGGAATTCTCCCTGGAGGTTGACTTCTTTCAGGACCGCCTGCACGACATCCGTACTGAAGCCGGTAATCGTGCCATTCTCGGTGTAGTTGTAGGGCGGAAACTCTTCGGTGACGACTTTGAGCGTGAACGCACTTGCCGGTAACGCCAAGGCGACAACCGCACACAGGAGGGCGCTGTACCTGACGCACGGTGTTCGCCAAAACATGACACCTCCAGAGTAAAACGGGCTGGCACGAAAAATCAGCGGCTGGGGTTATGGGTTCTATCGTACCCGACCAACACGGTGCGCCCGGAAACGGTCATTGACCATTTCACGGTGCATCTCCCAGGGCATGTGTACCAACCCTCAGACGCAGGTAAGCTTTGGAGGCTAGCATGCACTGAATAGAATGAGGCCTCAGCCCTCGTCAAGCTTTGATTTATAGCTATAAAATCAATAGCAGATTAATCTATTCCCTACCAAGGTGTCAAGCGAATGATCCCGACCGAACTGCTCGATGATCCTGAAGATACCCAGCACAGTGCCGCCGAGCGTGCCACTGCAGCATCGCGCAGCACGTGGGTGAGTGTTGGCGTGAACGTCGTGTTGACGGCGGTACAAATCACCGTGGGCGTGTTCGCCAAATCCCAGGGCTTGATCGCGGACGGTATCCATTCCCTGTCCGATCTGGTGGCCGACTTTGTCGTGCTGTTTGCCAGCCACCATAGCAAAAAAGATGCGGACGACGACCACCCCTACGGCCACCAGCGATTTGAAACCGCCGCCTCCCTGGTGCTGGGCCTGCTGCTGCTGGCCGTGGGCGTGGGCATGATCTGGTCGGCCTTTCGCAAGCTGGAAGCACCCGAGACGGTTCAGCAAGTTCATGCAGTCGCTCTGTGGGTGGCCGGCATAGCCCTGATTTCAAAAGAGCTCCTGTTTCGGTACATGCTGGCTGTTGCCAAACGGGTCAAATCCAGCATGCTGGTGGCCAATGCCTGGCACGCACGTTCGGATGCGGCCTCGTCCCTCGTGGTAGGCATCGGCATCATGGGAAACCTGGCTGGCTACCCGATCCTGGATCCGATCGCCGCCTTAATCGTTGGCTTTATGGTTGCCAAGATGGGTTGGGAGTTTGGCTGGAGCGCCATGCACGATCTGATGGACCGGGCGGTTGACGACCAGGAGGTGGCCGCGATAAGGCAAACTTTGGCACAGACTCCTGGCGTCAGTGGCGTGCACGACGTGCGAACGCGCAAGATGGGCGACATGATTGTCGTGGACGCCCACATCGAAGTCGAGGCGAACCTGACGGTTGAGGCCGGGCACGATATTGCCGTGCTGGCACGCCTGAGAGTCATGCAACGCCACCGGGTTCTCAATATGATGACGCATGTGGATCCCTGGAAACGTCCGGATTTGGACCACGCCAAACCGGTTGCATCGAGGGTGCTTTAACACGTCTACCATGCCTGCCGATCTTCCCGCGCCAGGCCAGCCCGGGCCCAGTTCCATACTGGGTTTGGGTGAGGTCGAGGCGCAACTTCGACTGGCGCAAGACGGCCCCAATGAGTTGCCCGCATCCCGAAGGCGTGGTCCTTGGCGCTTGATGGGTGAAGTTGTGACCGAGCCCATGTTTTTGCTGTTGGTGGCATGTGGTGTCATTTATATGGTGCTGGGTGACCGACATGAAGCGCTGATGCTGCTGGGGTTTGTGTTCGTGGTCATGGGCATCACCTTTGTACAACAACAACGAACCGAGCGCTCGCTGGATGCCCTGCGCGACCTTTCCAGCCCACGCGCGTTGGTACTGCGCGATGGACAATTGGTGCGGGTCGCAGGACGCCAGTTGGTCTGTGAAGACATCGTTTTGCTGGCCGAAGGGGACCGTGTTCCGGCGGACCTGGAGCTTGTTGACGCGTCAAACCTGGCGGTTGACGAGTCCCTCTTGACTGGCGAATCGGTGCCGATCGACAAGCAGGTGATGGCGGTCTCTGATGGCGGCTCCCCGCCTGTGGAAGCAGACCTTGGGCGGGTGTTTTCCGGTACTCTGGTGACGCGGGGTACGGCCAGGGGGCGCGTTATTGCAACGGGTCCACGCAGTGCGTTGGGGCGAATCGCACAGTCGTTGGCGGCCTTGGGGGTAGAAAAGACGCCGATCCAGCAGGAGACCCAGAAGGTTGTCAAACGCGTGGCCCTGATTGGTGTCGCAGTGGCCACCGGGCTGGCACTTGTCTTTGGTTTTCGCACGGGCGACTGGCTACATGGCCTGTTGGCAGGGCTGACCTTGGCGATGGCCATACTGCCAGAAGAGTTGCCTGTCGTTTTGACCATCTTCCTGGGGTTGGGAGCGTGGCGCCTGGCGCGTGAAAACGTGCTTGCGCGCAGCATTCCCGCTATAGAGCTGCTGGGTGCCACCACGGTGCTGTGTGTCGACAAGACTGGCACGCTGACGGCCAACCGGATGGCGCTGAGCCAGCTCTGGTCTGAATCGGATACCTTCGCTGCGGACCCCGTCCCGGATACGCCCTTGCAGGAAGCGCTCCATGGGCTGCTGGAGTACGCCGTGCTGGCCAGCCACCGGCGTGCTTTTGATCCGATGGAAACGGCGATCAGCGAGGCGGGCCAGCGCCTGCTGGTCGACACTGAACACCTGCACGCTGACTGGACCCTGGTGGATGACTATCCGTTGTCGCGCGAAATGCTGGCCATGTCGCGCGTCTGGCAATCGCCAGATCGGCGCGAACGCCTGATTGCCACCAAGGGAGCGCCCGAAGCCATTGTGGATCTCTGCCACCTGGATGCCCCGCGCAGTGCGGCGGTCGCCCGCCAGGTCGCGGCACTGGCCGACGCCGGACTGCGGGTGCTGGGCGTCGCGCAGGCTAGCTTTGACGCTGATGAACTGCCAGGCAATCAGCATGATTTCGAATTTGAGTTCCTGGGTCTGGTGGCCCTGCAGGACCCGCTGCGAGCGGACGTGCCGCGTGCCATTGCCGAATGCCATGCGGCGGGTATTCGGGTGGTCATGATCACCGGCGACCATCCTTCCACCGCAGTATCCATTGCGCGCCAGGCAGGGCTGCCGACCGATGGTGCGGTCATGACCGGTGTGGAACTCGATGCCTTGGATGACGCTGCTCTGCTTGTGCGGCTGGCCGATACCCATGTATTTTGCAGGGTGCAACCTGAACAAAAGTTGCGTCTGGTACAGGCCTTTCGCGCCCGCGGTGATGTCGTGGCCATGACCGGTGACGGCGTCAACGACGCTCCGGCCCTCAAGGCGGCCCACATTGGGGTCGCCATGGGTGCACGTGGTACCGATGTGGCGCGTGAGGCCGCCGCGCTGGTCTTGCTGAACGACGATTTTTCTTCACTGGTGGTGGCGGTGCGTTACGGCCGCAGGGTTTTTGCGAATCTGCGCAAGGCCATTGTGTTTGTGATTGCCGTACACGTCCCCATCATCGGGTTGTCTGTCATTCCGGTGTTGCTGGGCTGGCCACTGATCCTGATGCCGGGGCATATTCTGTTCTTGCAGCTCATCATTGATCCGGCCTGTTCAGTGGTGTTTGAGGCCGAGGCCCTGGAAGGCCGGGCCATGACCGACAAGCCTCGCAGCGCCGCCATGCGCCTGTTTGATTCCACCGTGCTGGCACGTGGTTTCTGGCAGGGTTTGGGCTTGCTGGTCATTCTTCTGGGGGTACACGTGTTGACCCGTAACGCGACGAATTCCGAGGACGCTGCCCGTACCATGGCATTTCTGGTGCTGGTGTTGTCCAATTTGGGCCTGATTCAGGCCAACCGCTCCTGGGAACCGCTGAGTTTGCGTGGCCCTGGTTCGACGAACCCGTATTTCGCCTGGATCAGTCTGTTAACCGTGTTTTTGCTCGCCTGTGTGCTCGCGATTCCGGTTGTCAGCCGTTTGTTTGCCTTTGCCTTGCCGCCAACCGGACTGTTGTTGTCAGCGCCGGGGTTCGTGCTGTTGGGACTGGTCTGGTTTGAGCTGATCAAGTGGCTATTTGACAGCCGGGCCAAAACCGCGCAGATCCTGTCGAGCGCCAGCTGAAGTCATTCGGCCCATGCGTGCACCGTCGCGTCAAAGGCTGTTTTTTTCCTTGCGCTCCAGTTTTGTCCACTGGATCACCTTGATCGGTATGGAGCGCTTCGCCACCACCGTATCGCATCCACTGCATTCGCAACCCGCGGACGGCTTGGTGGCACGCTGGAAAACGGCTTTTAGCGCCGAACCCAAAGGCAGGCGCACCAGCCGCGCCGCCAGCCAGCGCCGCAGTGCCGACGGCATCAGCACCCACAGCGCATACACACTGCAGGCCAGCACCACGGAAAAGACGATCAGGTGTTGTGCAGTCATGTGGTTCAGCCCCCCAGCCACAGCGTCACGCGGTAGGTCACAAACGATGCCAGATATGCCAGCGCGAACATATAGGCGGTCATGATGATGGGGTAGCGCCAGGAGTTGGTCTCGCGCTTGACCACGGCCAGCGTGGAGATGCATTGCGGCGCAAACACAAACCAGGCCAATAGCGAAAACGCCGTGGCCACCGACCATCCCCGCGCAATCACCGGCGCCAGCGAGCTGGCCACCGATTCACCAGCCGCCGACAAGGCATACACCGTGCCCAGGGCGCCTACGGCAACTTCGCGTGCGGCCATGCCGGGCACGAGGGCCACCGAGATTTGCCAGTTAAAACCAATCGGCGCAAACAGCGGCTCCAGGAAATGGCCCAGCGTGCCGGCCAGGCTGTACTGGATGGCCGCACCGGTGGCGCCGTCGGGCGGGGCCGGGTAGGTGGACAGGAACCACAGCACCACCATCAGCGCGAAGATGATGGTCCCGACGCGGCGCAGGAAGATATGGGCGCGTTCCCACAGGCCCAGTACCAGGTTGCGCAAACCGGGGATGCGGTACGGCGGCAGCTCCAGCATCAGCGGCTGGTAGCGGTTTTTCATCCAGATGCGCTTGAACACCCA
>CAZMXB010000050.1:0-23914 GCA_964569855.1 uncultured Rhodoferax sp. | reverse complement strand
ACCGCGAAGACCCGGTGCGCATCATCCGCGCCGTGCGTTTCGCCGCCAAGCTCAGTAACCTGGGCTTTGCGCTGGAGGCCAAAACGGCAGCCCCGCTGGTCAAGTCGCACGAGTTGTTGGCCGATGTGCCGCAGAGCCGGTTGTTTGATGAAATGCTCAAGCTGCTGCAAACCGGCCATTCGCTGGCGTCGATTGAACAGTTGAAGAAACTGGGACTTGCACGCGGCATCTACCCGCTGCTCGACGTGGTGGTGGAGCGCGCCGAGCAGCCCTTTGTCAACGCCGCACTCAAGGACACGGATCGCCGGGTGGGCGAAGACAAGCCGGTGGCGCCCAGCTTTTTGCTGGCCTGTGTGCTGTGGGCCGATGTGCGGGATGGCTGGGCGCGCCGCCTGGAAGATCGCCAGCACTCCCACCCGGCATTGATGGACGCCATCGATGACGTGTTTCGCTCCCGTATCGGCGATGTGTCGGGCGGCGGCAAACTGGCCAGCGACATGCGCGAGATTTGGGTCATGCAGCCGCGTTTCGAAAAACGGGTGGGCAGTACCCCTTTTGGCCTGGTGGAGCAGGCGCGTTTCAGGGCCGCCTTTGACTTCATGCGTTTGCGTGCCGATATTGGCGAGGTCGAAGAGGTGTTGGCCGACTGGTGGCAGGAGTTCAGCATGGCCAGCGACGCCGCGCGCCAGGACCTGGTCGACCAGGTGCGCGAAGAGCAGCAAAAACGCAAGCAGGCGCCGCGCGTGCACCGTGTTCAGCGGGCTGATGGGCCAACGGCTGACAGCGGAGGTCAACCTTCTAACCCGGCCCCGTCGAGCCCAGCAGCCCCAGCCGCCAACAGCGACGACGGCGACAGTGCTGACAATGCCGCCCCGCGCAAACGCCGTCGCCGTCGTCGTCCAGGCGGTGGTCAAGGTGGTCCCGGTGCTCCCGGTACGGACCATGGGAGCCAGGGTTCGGGCAACTAAGAGCCAACATGCGCGAGCCCGTAGTGGCGTATGTGGGGCTGGGAGCCAATCTTGGCGATGCCCACACGGCACTGGTTGCGGCTGTACGCAGCCTGGGCCTGGCGCCAGGTGTGGTGGTCACAGCGCAGTCATCGCTATACCGGTCTTCGCCCATCGACGCCAACGGGCCCGACTATCTCAATGTGGTAGTTGAGCTGCGCACTGTGCTGACGGCACCAGCGCTGTTGGCATGTTTGCATGCCATTGAAAATGCGGCAGGGCGACAGCGACCCTACCAAAACGCACCGCGCACGCTGGACCTGGACCTGCTGTTGTACGGTGATGCCCGTATCAGCAGCCCGTCGTTGACGGTTCCCCATCCCCGCATGGTGTTGCGTGCGTTTGTGCTGTTGCCACTGGCCGAGATCGCGCCACAGCATGTCGATGCGGCACACGTCGATGGTGTGAAAGGCCAGACCATCCAGCGACTGGCGTGACACCGGACAATTTGACATTGCACCCGGCGCATACCGCCTCAGGGAGTTGCACCAGCGACACTGTCTCCGGCGTTCATTTCCCCAGCAAAGATTCCTTCAGGGCGGGGTCGACCGGCGCGGAGCCCAGCCACACTTTGAGGACCATTTCAAAAAAATCGGCATCGCCAACCGGGGCGCCTTGCTGCACGTCCAGCAGGTAAAAGAAAGTGCCTTTACCGGGTACATAGTCAATCGAGAAGAAGTCTCCAGCGACCAGTTTCGGGCGTGCTGAAAAGATGTCGACCATGCGGTTGCTGGAGGGGGCATTTCTTTGCACTTGTTCGGGGCTCGCATTGGCCTTCATGCCCTTGATGAACGAAAGTCCGAATTCCGTGCCGGGCACATCACGCAACGCAATAAATCGCAGCCGCTTGGGTCCCGGCATCGCAATCAGCTCTTCGACGGTTTTGGCCTTGCTCTGGGTGTATAGCGCAACGTCATAGACTTTGTTGGCCCCGACCTTGTTGACCCGCGTACCGGATCCGTTCAGGATCAGGGGCACCTCGTTGAGTACCTGGGTGGTTTCGAATTTGTTGACAGTTGCGGCGATCACAGGGCAGGTGCTGGTCAAGACGAGGGCTACCACAAGCCCCGCAACACGGCAGGCATCCACAGCTTTTTTGGCGTTCATAGGTTCTCCTGTTTAGATTTTTGTGTTCACGAACGCAACGACAAATTGCGCCGAAACGAACCCATGATACGACCCCCGATCATTCGATCCGAGCCGCGCGCACACAGTTGCGACCGTTGTTTTTGGCGTCGTACAGCGCCCGATCGGCAGCCGCCAGCAAGTCCGCGATTGCCAATGCGGCATGCGGCACTGTGGACACCACCCCAAAGCTCGCGGTGAACCTTATGGTTTGGCCGTCCGAGTCCACCTGCAGGTTTTCAATCGCCTCGCGAAACTCCTCGGCCAGGGCCAGTGACTGGGGCAGGTCGACACCCGTAAGCACAATGACAAACTCTTCGCCGCCATAACGCGCCAGGATGTCGCCCGCGCGATGGATCCGTGGTCGCATCAGATCGGCGAGGGCGCGCAGGCAGGCGTCGCCGGTCAGATGGCCGTAGCGGTCGTTGATCTGCTTGAAGTGGTCTATGTCAAACAGGATGAGTGTGATGGCGGTTTGCTGGCGCTCCGCCCGGCGCAATTCATTCTCCACGGCCGTATCGAAATAGGCCCGGTTGCTGATCTGGGTCAGCCCGTCAGTGGTGGACAGCAACAATAAGCGGTCGTTGGCAGTTTTGAGTTGTTCCAGCGTGTTGTGGAGATCGGTCGTGCGGGATTGAACCCGCGCTTCCAGTTCCTGGTTGGCGCGCTCCTTGGCATCAATCAGGGCTTGCTGGCTGGTGCGTGCCTTGCGCTCATGCTCCAGTGCCGCGGCCTGGGCGTTGAGGCGCAGGCTACGGTCAGTGTTGATGCGATCCGCCAGTGTGAACGACAGCAGCACCACCAACAGGACGATGCCGATCTGGGACGCATTTTCAGTCCAGAGGTTGATCGGTATCCAGCCCAGCTTGCTGGCATTGAGAACCGCAAGGCCAATGAAGATGGCGGTCCAGGCCAGGCAATAAAACCGCGCAAATCTGGCACCTTTCCACCAGCGCCAGTAGCCCATCGTGAGGGCTGTAATGGCAATCGGTATCGTGATGGAAGCGCCGACGCGAATGGTCCAGCTATACGGCAAGACAAACGAGAAACAAAAAATGGCGGCACTTACCAGCGTGAGCGCCCGCACCAGGTAAAAGGCCGGTTTGAAGAAGTGGCGCAGTTTGAGAAACTGGCTCATGAACAGGCAGGCAAAAAAGCCGGAGGCTCCGATGAAGGTCGAGATGGCGAAGCTGTTCCAACGCAACGCGTTGGGCCAGACGTAAGCAAAGGTGTAGCCCGTCAACGTCAAGTGGAACAACATATAACTGGCGACAAAACCGATGTAGTACAGATAGTTGATGTCGCGGGTGGAAAAATACACAAACAGGTTGTAAACCACCATGATCAGCAAGATCCCGACCACGCCGCCTTGCAGCAGGCTTTCGTCGTTGGCAGCCGCATGGAACGACGCCGGGTCCCAGATGCGCAAAGGCCCCTCGACGGTGCCGCTGGAGGCCAGTCGAAGATAGACCGTGTTCATGCCGGGACTCAGGTCCACCGGCATCACAAAATTGCGGTGCCGCACGGGACGTTGGGCAAAGGGCTGTTCGTCGCCCAGGGTGTAACGCGTTTGCAGCGTGTCCCCCGCGAAGTGGTAGAGCGACACATGGTCCAGAAACGGAATCGGCAACTCGATCAAACGGGACAGTCGCTGGGGGTCGAGGTTGTGCAGCTGGAACCGGAACCAGTAGGCGTCCCTGGTGAAACCGAAGTTGGGCGACTGGCGGTTGATGACCTGCCAACTGGAGTCGGCATTGCGGACCTGCTCAAGGGTCAAGCTCCCGCCGGGGTCTACCAGCACCCCCATGCGGGGGCCGAGCTCGATGCGACCGGCACCCCGTTCCCAGACTGCCAGCACCGGCAGCGTCGCGTCCGTTGCCGACTGGGCCGCCAACGGTGGTACCCACAGCGCCAGAAACAGGCCCCAGAGCAGCAGGCGGCGCATGGCAAACGTCAGGCGAGTTCGGCAATCAGCTCGATTTCCACGCAGGCGCCCATGGGGATTTGCGCCACGCCAAAGGCGCTGCGCGCGTGAGCGCCCCGCTCGCCAAAGACCTGGCCAAACAATTCACTGGCGCCATTGGTGACCAGGTGCTGTTCGGTGAAATCAGCGGTGGAGTTGACCAGCGACATCAGCTTGACGATGCGTTTGACCCGGTTCAGGTCGCCCACGGCCGCGTGCAGGGTGCCCATCAGGTCGATGGCGATGGCGCGCGCGGCAGCCTTGCCTTCTTCGGTGGCCATGTTCTTGCCCAATTGCCCGACCCACGGCTTGCCGTCTTTTTTCGCGATGTGCCCACTCAGGAAGACCAGGTTGCCGGTCTGCACAAAGGGGACATAAGCGGCTGCGGGAATGGCGACCGGCGGCAGGTCAATTTCCAATTTGGCCAAGGTTTCGTAAATGTTCATGGTGTGGTTTTCCTTTCAACGGTAGTGGTAAAAAGTGCCTCCAGCCCTCGTGGAATATGCGGAATTAGCTATCTAAATAATAGCATTCGGGAACTGCGACCGGGTTGGCGTTTGCGACATTCCCTGTGACTGTGACTGTGACTGTGGGTGGGATTGGGATTGGGATTGATCTTGCGTCTGCCCCTGGTTTTGGGTCTGCTCCGCACCCCTCCAGGCCGCCGATTCGTAGGGCTCAACCGTCACCCCCACGGTCAGCGTGTGGTTGGCCCCTCCATGGATGACGCCCCGTATGGGGGACACGTCCGCATAGTCGCGACCGATGGCCAGTGTCACGTAGTCCTCACCTGGCGTACCCCAGCCGTCACGGTTGTTGGTGGGATCAAAGTCACACCAGCGCGCGCCAGGGGGTGCGTCCGGCAAATCCGGCAAATACACCGAGACCCAGGCATGGGACGCATCGCTGCCAATGAGGCGTTGCTGCCCCTCGGCCGGGTGGGTCAGCAGGTAGCCACTCACATAACGGGCCGGCAGCCCATAGGCGCGCAGGCAGGCAATCATGATGTGGGCAAAGTCCTGGCACACGCCTTTGCGCTGGGCCAGGGCAACCAGCGCCGGGGTGTTGATCTCCGTGCTTTGGCTCTGGTACGTGAAATCGCGGTAAATGCGTTGCATCAGGTCGCGCGCGGCTCGCACCAGCGGCACGCCGGGACCAAAACTGGGCCGCGCATAGGCCGCAAACTCGGCGTGCCGCACCACAAACGGCGACGCAAACACAAACTCGGCGGCGGGGTCGAACGGCTTGTGGGCAACATAACGAAAGCGTTCTCGGACATCTTCCCAGGGCATGTTGCTCTCGGGCATGGGCTGTGCACGCGTGGCGACCACGCTTCGGGCGACAACCTGCAAGTGTGTATGCGCGGTCTGCAATGAAAAAAACACCCGGGTGTTGCCATACACGTCCCGGGTTGCGACCTGTTGCGTGGGCTGGGGTGTGATCAGCAGGCTGTGGTCGAGCAATTCCTGGTTCGCCGTGCGCATGGGCTGCAGGTACGCCATGTGCTGTGCAATGTCTACGGCCGGTGTGTAGTCGTAGCAGGTTTCGTGGGTGATGCGCAGCTGCATGGCGTGTCTTGACTATGCACTGAGGCTTTGGCCGTTCTGGCCCGAGTGCGTGAAATACGTGGCACCGATTTCCTCCGACACCTGGTAAGCCGCTTCACTGCAATCCCACAGCAGTTCGATCAGGGTCGGCAAGCTGCCGTCGTCGTCTGCGGCACACAGGTCTTCCAGTTGCCAATGCCCGGGGTCGGGCACGCTGTGGGACAACAGGCCGAGTTGGTCGGGTGCGCTGCCCGCCAGTTTGGCCAAACGCCCGCGCAGCGTGTGGGCCACCCAGGCCAGTGAGCGCGGGTTGTCACGGTCCTGCACCAGCAGGTCGACCAAGGCGGCCATATCGCGGCTTTGCTGGTATTGGGCGTGGAAGGTGATGGTACTGTCAAACAGTGACACCATGGCCTCGAAACCGCCAGTCTGACCGACCGAATGCGTCTCCAGCCCGATGCGCAGCGCAGTTGACAAAAAGCTCAGCCGTTCGATATGGCGTCCTATGCTCAGCAGGCGCCAGCCGTCGTCGCGCGTCATGCGGTCGGTCTGCAGGCCGGTGATGGCGGCCAGGTGGTCGCTGGCGGCCTTGAGTGCGGCCTGCGCCTCCAATGATGAGTAGTCGGCACTGGCCATGTGGTCGGCACAGGTTTGGAAAAATGTCTCTTCCGTGCGTTGCATCAGGCTCCAGTGCTCTTGCGAAAGGCGTTCACGCACCGCAGCGCCCGCCAGGCGCAGCGAGCGCAGGTTGTAACCCACGCTGGTGGCCTGGTCGGTACTGCCCAGGCTGGCAATCAGCGAACGCTCGAACACACGGCGCGCTTGGGCGGCGGGCGTCAGTGTTGGCACACCCGGCAGCACCAGCGTGTTGTTGAGTGCCATGCGACCCAGCCAGCTCAGCAGCGGTTGCGAACCCTGTTCTTCGCCGCTCAGTGCCTCCAGTGTGATGCGGGCCAGGCGCACGGAGTTCTCTGCGCGTTCGGTGTAGCGGCCCAGCCAGAACAGGTTCTCGGCGGCTCGGCTGGTTACCAAACGTTTGCGGTGGGCCAGAATCGACGGCGTCAACGCGGGTTGCAACAAGCTGGTCTTGTCCACGTTGCCGCTGGTAATGGCCCATACGTCGGCACTGCTGCCGCCATGTTGCATGGAGGCCACATCCGCGCTGCCGCCCGCCACGCGCGCCAGGCCACCCGGCAACACGCGCCAGGAGCGCGGGCCATCAGACACGGCGAACACCCGCAACATGACGGAGCGGGCCACCACACCACCGCCAGGTGCCTGCCAGGTCGGTATTTGCGACAGAGGCATATAGGCCTGGATGGTGTGTTCATCGCTCTGGCGCAGGATACGTCCGGCCCATTCGTCCCGTTCGCGCGGTGACAAAGTGCGCCCGAGCACGGCATCGAAATTGCCGTGGATGGCAGAACCCGGGTAGGTGGGTTTGATGGCGTATTCCTGAAGGCGTGGCAAGACCTCTTCCATGGCCGAACGCTCGCCACACCACCAGGTGGGCAAAGCGGGTAACAAGAGTTCTTTGCCGAGCAGGTGTCGTGACAGTGCGGGCAAAAAGCCCAGCAGCGCTGGCGACTCCAGGAATGCAGAACCGGGCGAATTGGCCACCAGCACATTGCCGGCCCGAATGACCTGCAACAGCCCCGGCACACCCAGGGTGGAATCGGAGCGCAATTCGAGTGGGTCCAGAAACTGGTCATCCAGTCGCTTGAGCAGTCCATGCACAGGAACCAGCCCGCGCAGGGTTTTGAGGTAGAGGTGCTGGTCGCGCACGATCAGGTCATTGCCTTCGACCAGCGTGAGCCCCAGGTAACGCGCCAGGTAGGCGTGTTCGAAATAGGTTTCGTTGTACGGTCCGGGTGTCAGCAGCGCAATGTGGGCATCCTGGCCCGCCGGGCTCATGGATTTGATGCTCTCCATCAGTGCCCGGTAAGTGCCTGCCAGGCGCTGCACTTGGAGGCTCTCGAAAGCCTGTGGAAACAAACGCGACACGGCCAGCCGGTTCTCCAGTAAATATCCCAGGCCCGACGGTGCCTGGGTGCGCTGCGAAACCACCCACCAGTTGCCGTCCGGTCCGCGTGCCAGGTCAAAAGCAGCAATGTGCAGGTGGGTGCCACCCACCGGCTCCACGCCGTGCATGGCGCGCAGGTATCCCGGATGGCCTTGCACCAGCGCCGGGGGTAACAGGCCCTGGGCCACCAGTTGCTGCGGGCCGTAAACGTCGGCCATGACCCGGTCCAGCAGGCGCACCCGCTGGGTGACGCCGGTCTCAATTTGCGCCCAGCTCTGGGCCGACAGAATCAACGGAAACAAGCCCAGTGACCATGGCCGCTGGGGCCCGCCTTCGTCGGCGTAGACGTTGTAGGTCACGCCGTTGTCACGGATCTGGCGTGCCAGTGTCGCAGCCCGCTGGTCCAGCGTACCCAGACCGTCGGAATCGCAGCTTGAGAAAAAATCGCCCCAGGCCCTCGTCAAACCTTGGTAGTTTGCTATCAAATTTGAAGCCGCCTCGGACAGACGCGAACCAGTGGACATACGGGCGCGCAACTCGTCGTAGTGCAGCGGAGTCGCGGCAAGCGACGACTGCGCCCATTCAAGCGCAGTCTGGCGTTGTGGCGGGTCGCCGGCGGGGGATTCAGAGGCATTTTTCACGTGTCTTGAGTATGCCGCAAAGCGCCCCGGCGATTCGAAGGCCGTTGGCCACCAGAGAAATTACTCTGGCACCCTGAAAACGATCCGCGCCCGCAGGCGCGCAACCCCTACTTGCGCGCGGTGACCAACAGCACCAAACCACCCGCAATGGCGGCAATGCCGGCCCACAGCGGAATATTCACACGTTGTTTTTCATTGACCTGCAAGTGAATGGGGCCAATGTCGGCACTGCTGGTTTCCTTGGTGTAGCTGAAGCCGCCATACATAAGGCCCAAGGTGCCGCCGACGATCAACAGTATTGCCACTAGTTTGAGGGGGTTCATGGTGGTCTCCTAAAACGGCCATTTTGTCATTCAGGCGCAGATCCGTCCGTGCGGCAGACCACAGACTCGGGGTCGGATGTTTTAGACACTCGGTCACACCATGATACGAATTGAACTGCAAATTGCGCTGAACTACCAGATTGACCAGCAGGGTGCTGACTTTGTCTTCAACATCCACGCCGCCAACACCGACAGCCAGAATATCGTTTTCGAGAATCTGACCGTGAGCCAGGCTGTACCGACGCAAATTGACACCGACCCTGTCAGTGGCAACCGCTACATGCGCCTGACGGCGCTGCCCGGGGAACTCAACGTGTCCTATGTGGCCAGCATCGATTTGATTCACCATTACGCGGATCCAAATCAGGTACCCGAGGTTGCCGTGCGCCGCCTGCCGCCTGAAGTGATGAGCTATATCTACCCCAGCCGCTACTGCCAGTCGGATCGACTGTTAAAGCTCGCGAACAACGAATTCGGACACTTGCCGCAAGGCTACAGCCGGGTCCAGGCAATACGGGATTGGGTGTTGCGCCATGTGACGTTCACCTCCAATAGCTCCAACTTCAATACATCGGCGGTCGACACCTTGATTGAACGGGTTGGCATCTGCCGTGACTTTGCGCACCTGATGATCGCCCTGTGCCGCGCGCTCAACATTCCGGCCCGCTTCACGACCGGTACCGACTATGGCGCCGACCCCGTGCTGGGCCCGCCGGATTTCCATGCCTATGTGGAAGCGTATCTCGGCGATCGCTGGTACATATTTGACCCGTCCGGAACCGCCATTCCCATGGGGCTGGTGCGTTTTGGTACCGGACGCGACGCCGCGGATGTCGCTTTTGCAACCATCTTTGGTAATGTGCGGTCCCATGCGCCGGTCTTGCGGGCCTGGGCGGTTGCCGACGCTGCGCTGGGCACCGAGTTGCCCCACCACTGTTCCAATGCGCTGTCGACCGATAGCGGCGTGCGAACCGTTGCACTGGCCCCATAGCTGCGCGAGTTATTTTTTTGATCCGGAGACCCCCATGACCCAATACCTGATCGCCGTCCTCGTCGGCAGCCTTCGACACGACTCTTTCAATCGCAAGCTGGCCCATGCCATGGCCAGTCTGGCGCCGCCGGACTTCACGCTGGAGCAAGTGCAAATCGACGACCTGCCCCTCTACAACCAGGATGACGACGACCACCCTGCGCCAGCCGTCGTTCGCATGAAGGCAGAGATCAAAAAAGCCTCCGGGTTGCTGTTTGTAACGCCAGAATACAACCGTTCGATTCCCGGCGTGTTGAAAAATGCCCTTGACCATGGCTCACGGCCGTATGGTCACAGCGCGTGGTCTGGCAAACCCGCCGGCGTGGTAGGTGTGTCTGTGGGCGCGATGGGCACCGCGCTGGCACAGCAGCACTTGCGAAATGTGCTTGCCTATCTCGATGTGCCCACGCTGGGCCAGCCCGAGGCCTTCATCCAGGCCAAAGATGACTTGTTCACACCGGACGGTGGCGTCGGCGATGGCAGCCGGGCCTTCCTGCAAGCCTGGATGGACCACTATGTGGCCTGGGTCAAAAAACACCTGGATTGATTTGGCCGCGGGTGCGCGGGCGCACACAGAAGCGTGTCCATGCGCGGTACGTTACACACACTTGCCCAGTACCCGCGCAATCAGTGTGGCGGGACTGACTTGGCTTGAAACGGAGTAAACCATGAACAAGACCGACCCACCCACCACCTTCGGTGTATTCAAGCCCGTGGGGCATACGCTGATCGCCTTTCGCACCGAAGACGAACTGCAATCCGCCGTACTGGCCCTGAAGGCCCTGGGATTTGCGCCTGACAGCATGGTTCACTACTCTGCGGGGGAGATGGCCACCCAGGTCGATGCCCAGTTGCTGGCCGCAAGTCCCTTGGCCACCTTTGGTTATGAACTGGACTTGATTCGTGTCCATGGTGACCTGGCGAAAAAAGGGTGCAGTTTTCTGGTGGTGGATGCGCCCACCGATGTTTTGGCGGCGCAGGTTGCCGAGCTCGTGCACTCCATCAAGCCCGCCACAGCACAGCACTATGGACGCTTGATGATCGAGGATCTCACAGAAAAAGCCCCGGGCCGCATGGGTGAGGAAGAGGCAGCTCGCTAGATTCAGAGGCACTACATGATCGAAATACGCAAAGGCCAGGCGCCAGCGCCATTGGACCGTGAGACATTCAACATCCGCTTTCGTGCCGCCTTTCAAGACCCGGCATTCCGCACCGAAGACATCGCCATTGCACGTATGGAAGCGATCGCTTGGGATGGTTACAGCGAGGGCCGCAAAGCACCCTTCACACAAAAAGCAGGAACAGGATATGCAGACCCCGATTACCCGTTGTCAACTGAGTGGATAGCAACCAAGCAGCGCCTGGATCAGGCCCAGCAGCGCTGGGCTGAACCGAAGACGGTGTCCCGCGTGATGTTGATCTGTGGCTCGGCCAGAAACGACGGCAGTTGCCCGGGTGAGATGTCGAAGTCGTTTCGGCTATTGCAAATTGCCCGGGAGACCCTGGAGCAGACCCATATTCAAACGGATGTGTTGGATCTGAGCCGATTGACATCAGACTACGGGCTGAATATTTTTCCGTGCAAGGGCTGCGCTTCGACCGCCATGCCACTCTGCCACTGGCCCTGCAGTTGTTACCCGAACCACGCACTGAATCAGACCAACGACTGGATGGCCGAAATCTACGAGCGCTGGACCGCCGCACACGCCGTGATCATTGTGTCGCCCGTGTATTGGTACCAGAGCCCCAGCGTGCTCAAACTGATGATCGACCGACTGGTATGTGCTGACGGTGGCAACCCCGATCCGACGTCCACCTCGGGCAAAAAGGCGGGCAAGGCGAAAGAGCTTGAATTGGCGGGGTGGGACTATCCCCAGCATCTGGCCGGACGGGTTTACGGCTTGGTGGTGCACGGTGATGTGGCAGGGCTCGACGGATCGCGCCGGGCCCTGTCCGATTGGCTCGACTGGATGGGCCTGCACGACGCAGGATCGCATTCGGTGCTGGATCGGTACATTGGTTACTTCGAGCCCTACGCCACCAGCCATGAAGCGCTGGACCGGGACCTTGCGGTGCACGAAGAAGCGCGCAATGTTGCACGTGCCGTCGCCTGCGCCGTGGCTGATTTGCGTGCCGGTCAGCTTGCGCCAGCCAAACCTGAGCTGTCGCGCCCAAGAGCAAAGTGAGATGACCATCCACCATGAACTCACCGATCTCAACCGGGCTATTGCCACCCGCTAGTGCTCACAACAAAACCATGGCCGAACAAGAAACTGATTGCCCGTCAGAAGCTGCGCCGGTGCCTGACACCATCGACCATGCCACACCAGCGACCCACGCTTCACCTGGTTTTGTGGAAGGGCGGGAAGACCCGGATCAGTCCAAGGAGTTGGAGCGCCAACAAGACGCGTGAACTGAGTGACACGCTGAACGCAACGGCGGTTGGGTTACACGAATTGGTTGGCCAGCGTGTGGTTCACGTCGCGATGGTGTGCTTCATCAACTCGCACCGCGATGATCACGTCGCGAAGCCGGGCGTCGGGCGCGAGTTTCCAATACGCGATTGCAATGTCTGGCGCAGGCACATTGGCGTACGTCCCGCTGTCCACGCCTGCCAGGTATTCCGTATAGCTGTACACAGCCTCTTCTTCCAGATACCCCACGACACGGTGCGCCGTGCCGGGTGACACGAGGTAGAGCAAGAAGTAGACGTTGTAGAAGCCGCCTTGTGCCAGCAGCACCAGCCAGCGCTCAAGACGTGTTGGCTGGGCAATCTCGACGAACGTCATCAGGTGCATGCGTTCATTTTCCGCCTCGTCCAGCAGGGTATGGATCAAGCCCCCGTCGCTTTGCATGCGCCGAAGTGCGTGCAAGTGTTGGAGGGTTCCGCCCACCATGCCGGGCACAGCGGCTATGGTCTCAAGCACCACAGCGCGATGGCCATACCGTCTGGCAAAAAAAGCATCTGCAAACAGGCGCATGAACTTGACCAGTCCCAATGCGAAGCGGTCACGAAATCCATCGGGCAACCGGTGAGGTGCGGGTATTGATGGTGTGGTGATGGTGGGCCTCAATCGGTTGTTTCTGGTCTTGCGGGTCTGCTTCAGCGCGCGGCGCTGACGCGCCACACCACATTGCCCACATCGTCGGCTACCAGCAAAGCGCCCTGCGTGTCCAGGCTACCCCGACCGGGCGGCCGAAAGCCTTGCCGTCGTTGCTGAGAAAGCCGGTCAACACATCGATGGGCAGTTCACCGGTGGGTTTGCTGCCCTTGAAAGGCACGAACACCACTTTGTAGCCACTGTGCGGTCTGCGGTTCCAGGAGCCATGCAGTCCGATGAACATACCGTTGGCAAATGCCGCTGGCAACGAATTTCCAGCGGATGAGGCCAATCCCAGCGGCGCGACGTGGGGTCCCAGTGCGTAGTCGGGTGCAATCGCCTGGGCCACCAGATCGGGTCGCTGCGGTTTCACACGCGGGTCGATATGCTGGCCGTAATAGCTGTAAGGCCAACCGTAGAACGCGGCGTCGCGCACCGATGTCAGGTAGTCGGGGACCAGGTCGTTGCCGAGTTCGTCACGCTCATTGACGACCACCCACAAGCTGCCACTGGCGTGCTCCCAGGCCATACCGACCGGGTTGCGCAGGCCCGCAGCGAAAACCCGGTGCATGCCCGTCGCCAGGTCAATCTCCCAAATGGCAGCCCGCTCGGATTCCACTTCCATCCCGCTCTCTGCGACATTGCTATTGGAGCCCACCGAGACAAACAGCTTTTTGCCATCCGCACTGGCGAGAAGGCCCTTGGTCCAGTGGTGGTTGATCGCGCCAGCCGCGAGCGCGGTAACCTGGGTGCCTTTTGCCACAATACGCGTGTCTCCCGCTACATACGGAAACCGCACCACCGCGTCGGAGTTGGCCACAAAAAGGCTGTTGCCGACCAAGGCCATGCCAAAGGGAGAATGCAGTCCTTCCAGCAGCACCGTGCGCAAGTCGGCTACACCGTCGTGATCGGTGTCTCTCAGCAGGGTGATGCGGTTGGCGCTGGGCACGGCCGCTCCGGCACGTGCCATCACCAAGCCCATGACCCAAGCTTTGAAGCCTCCTGCGCCGTCTGGTTTTGCAGGCGCATTGGATTCGGCTACCAGCACATCACCATTTGGCAACACGTGAAGCCAGCGCGGGTGGTCCAGATCACGGGCGAATGCAGTCACCCGGGTGCCGGGTGCCGGTTGCGGCATGACACCCGCTGGCCAGCCTTTGGCGGGCGCAATGTTGACGGTTGGAATCAGGGCGGACTGAGGGGGTGGGAGGTTGGGCTTTGGGCCGGTGCCTTCAGATACCGCCAGGGTTGCGATCTCCCCGCATGAAATGAGCGTTATGACCAATGCGGCCAGATAGGCTATGCGCAAGCGCCGATCCGGACCACCTGATCCACCGACAAGTGTTGCTCTTGGCGCCTGTTCACTGCTTGTGCTCGAAGATTTCATGCCTGCCTTTACTCTGAGGAGGGGAGCCCGGCACCCCGTGCATGTGGCTTGAATGACCGCACTCCAAGTCCGTCAGACTAGTGCTAATTGGTGTCCTGTTCTGTTCGTTATCGAACGCAGATGTTGGGAGGCGTTGCGTCTTCGATCTTCAAAATTTCCAGAAACAACTGCGCTGCAGTAGACACGGTGCGACCGGCCAGCCATGCGCCGCCGTACCGCGTGTGCATGCCCAAATCCAGTTGGGTCAGTGCCAGCAGTTCCGTTCCTTGTGCGCCAGCTCACGCCCCATCATGAACAGGTTCATCATCGAAATTGCATTTGATTGCATGACAATCGATTTCAAGGTGGCCGAACTGTCACACTGCATGCCGGTTACATGATGCGGGGCTGCCGCCCTGGGCTTATCACACGTTCACAATGAGGAGAACATTTTGAAGAAGCACAGAACGTCGAATTCGACCCTGGGCCTGTCGCTGGTGATAGCTCTGGGTTTGCTGGCTGGCTGTGGAAAAACAAGTGAGTCCATCGGCGGCGCAGCAGGCGACGCGAGCGACGCGAGCGCGACCACCGTGAATGCCAATGCACAAATGGCGCAGCAACTCAAACTTGATGACCTGCAGGATTTCGAGGACGCCAAACGCGGCTTCATGGCCAAGCCCGGTGGCAAACTGCTGGCTGCCAATGGCACGGTGCTGAAAGACTTTGATGCCTACCAGTTTCTGGATGGCAAAGCACCGCCTACCGTGAACCCCAGCCTGTGGCGGCACGCACAGCTCAATGCCAATGTCGGGCTCTTTAAAGTGATGGACGGCGTCTATCAGCTCCGGGGGTTCGATATTGCCAACATGACGCTGATCGAGGGCAAGACCGGCTGGATTGTGGTGGACCCGTTGTCCGCAAAAGAGTCGGCTTCCATGGCACTGGCCTTTGCGCGCGAGAAGCTTGGCAACAAACCGGTGTCCGCCATTGTCATCACCCACGCCCATGCCGACCACTTTGGCGGCGTGTTGGGTATTACCAGCCCCAAGGATGTGGAAGACCGCAAGATCGCCGTGGTGGCACCGATCGGTTTCATGGAAGAAGCCACCAGCGAAAACCTGATGGTTGGGACCGGAATGGCCCGGCGCTCCATGTACCAGTTTGGCAAGAACCTGTCGCGTGATGCCAAGGGCAATGTGGACACCGGCCTGGGCAAGGATGTGGTGTATGCTGCGCTGGGCATTCTGGCGCCGAATGTAATCATCGACCAGCCCATGCAAAACCTGCAGTTGGACGGTATTGATTTCGTGTTCTACAACGTACCGGGTGCCGAATGTCCGGCCGAACTCTCCTTCAGCATCCCCGCCAAAAAGCTGTACGACGGTGGAGAAAACCTGGCGCAAACGATGCACAACCTGCTGCCCATTCGCGGCGCCAAAGTGCGTGACGCCCTGCTCTGGTCGGTATACATGGACCAGGCACTGGAGCAAACCCGCGACGCCGAGGTCTACATCGCCTCCCACAACTGGCCCATCTGGGGCAACGGGCGCATCAAGGAACTGATCACCAAACACCGCGATGTCTACAAGTACATGCATGACCAGACGGTGCGTTTGATCAATGCCGGTTTCACCCAACGGGAAATTGCCGACATGGTCAAGCTGCCGGCGTCGTTATCCAATTACTTTGGTGCGCGGGGGTATTACGGTGACATTCGCCACAATGTCAAGGCGATCTACCAGTTCTACCTTGGTTTTTATGACGGCAACCCGGCCAACCTGAATCCGCTGCCACCGGTGGAGTCGGCCAAGCGGTATCTGGAACTGATGGGCGGCGCGGACAAGGCCGTCTCTGCTGCGCAAACCGCCTTTGACAAGGGTGACTACCGCTGGGCGGCGGAACTGTTGAACCACGCGGTGTTTGGCGATCCATCCAGCAAGGCCGCCAAGGAGCTACTGGCCAAGACCTATGACCAGATGGGCTATATGTCCGAGGCCTCCACCTGGCGTAATGCTTACCTGACCGGTGCCATGGAGTTACGCAATGGCCCACCCGCCAAGGGCATCTCCAGGGCCGCGGTCATCGACATGTTGCTGCAGACTCCTACCGCGCGCTTTCTGGAAGCCATGGCCGCTGGTCTGAACGGTCCCGACGCCGATGGCAAGGACTTCAAGGTCAACCTGGTTTTGACGGACGTGAAAGAGTCTTATGTGTTGTGGACAGAAAACGCCGTCTTGCACTTCAAGCGGGGTGAACCCGCTGCGGACGCCAACGCCACGCTGACCCTGACGCGCGACATCTTCGTCAGGATGATTGCCGGCACCGCCGGTATCAAAGACACCATCATGAGTGACGACCTCAAGGTCACCGGCAGCAAGATTGATCTGGTGCGCTTCTTTGGCTTGATCGACAAGCCACCTGGCACCTTTGCCATTGTGACGCGCTAAGGCAGCAGACGGACCTACACAAGCGGCAATGTGTCTAGTGCGCTGTAGGCGCCTTTGAGCCAGGTCTTGACGCGCTGGCGCTCGAGCATGCCAAGGCTATCGGGACCGGAGGTGGTGTGCACGGCAGCCCAGTAACTGGCATTGCGGCGGTCGATCTTGCGCATGCTGCCCTCATGCAATTGGGCCAGCGTGATGACATGGGCACCCAATTCTTGCGCTTTCTTGAGTGCGGCCGACTGGTCCAGTTGGGCGAAATCGGTGCCCCGGCCCAGGTTCTTGACTACGATGTAGTTGGGGCCGGCGCCGTACGTGTTGATCAGCCGGTCCAGCAGGTCCACCGAGTCTTTTCCGGCATCGGCCAGATGCCAGAAGTTGACCGTAACGCCCATCTCGGCCAGCAGCGACAACAGGTCGGAATCGCGGACCCAGCGCGACAGAGGCGCCGCCGTTTGGGCAGCCAGGTCCACAATCACTGACTTGGGTTTGCCGTCTACCGGCGGCTCCTCAAAAACCGCGGCAATCTGGTCCAGGCCTTCATAGGTATCCACAATCACCGGCGCGGCGTAGTCGGCATAGAAACGTGTGAAAGAGGTGTGCGAGCGGTCCGTGTCGAAGCCGGTAAACGGCAGGCCCCGGTCGATGAAATACTGTGCCAGCAATCGTGCAGCGACCGATTTGCCAACGCCGCCTTTTTCGCCGCCAATGAAATTGAGTGAAGGCATAGGATGAAGTTTCTGGTGGTTGAGATAGTGCCAAGTATCTAGCAAGTTAGGTGCCACAGGTTTGGACCCGTGCGCAAGGCAGCAGCCCTAGCGCGCCAAAGCGACGAAGTCTGACAGCAGGCCCAAATCCAGAACTTTGAACAGGCTCAATGGCCCCAGGTAGTACAAGTGGGGCATGCCAGTCTCGTTGACGGCCAGATAGTGGCTGGCGTAACTGCGGTATCGGTAGCCCGATAGCGTGGCTGATTGCCCGGCCGGCGAAAAGACAAAGGGGTAGGTGCGTTGCGCCCAATCGAATACCTTGTCGGCATCTGCCGCCAGACCGCCGCTGGCAGCTACCAGGCTGTCAAAAAAAGGCTTGGCTTGGGCCAGACAAAAGGCTGGCTCCAGCGTGCCGTGGTAGCTGCCGTAATAGGTCTCAGGACTGAAGGCCAGTACGGCGCCAAACACGGCCCGGATAGAAGGATCCACATCGACCGATGTGACGTTGGTCAGCCCTTTGCGGTCAAACGCTGCCTTCATGACCTGTTGGTGCACCGCTGCTTGAACGGTTGGGTCGCCCGAACCACCACACAGCAAGACTCTGGAAACCGGAGTCCAGTCCAGCAGATCGTTTTTTCGGGCGGCCAGGATGACACCATTGTTGGCATTGGTTTCTATGTCCGTTCTGTAGCTCGGCTTGAGCAACTTGTTGAGCGCCTGGTCCGGCGTCTCGTTATTGGCGCCGGGCAACTTTCCGGTTGATGCCAGCGTGCCAAAAGTCAGGGTGGCACTGGGTAACAGCGACTCGATGTAGTCGGCGTAGGGCAACTGGAAAACATCATTCACGTTGCCGTAGACGTTGCCGTAGACCTTTTGCCAGGACGTGATCGCGTAAGGCACAAAGGCCTGTGCGCCCAGAATGGGCATGGCGCTTTTGAAGTAGCCGGACAGGTTATAGGGTCCGGCCAAGTGTGCGCCACCAAGTACCGCGAATTCAGTCGCGTTGTCGCGCTCGGCGGCACGTTGCGCTGCCATGGAGGCATGCCCGCCCTGTGAGTACCCGGTGAATATCACCTTCCCGGACAGTGTGGCCCCCACGGCGCTGGTGGCATAACGCGCTGCGCGCACCGAGTCAATCACACTGCTGGCTTCGGAGTCTGCATGCAAATATGGGTGGTAGGGGTAACTTGACTTGGCAAACCCCAAGTAGTCCGTCGCCACCACCACGTATCCTTGTGTCGCCAAAAAAGCCGCGAGGGCGAGGGTCTGGCTGTCACTGGCATTGGCCAGCGTGTGGGGCTTTTCCACATCTGTGCCTTTGGCGTAGGCTATCAGGGTGGTTGGCCCGCTGCAGGCGCCTGCGGGCACGAGCATGACGCCCGACACGTTGGCGTCTTCACCCTGCGTGCCGATGGTGTTGTAGTGCAAGGCGATCACCTTGACATCACATTTGGCCTTGCCGGACAGGGATTGGATACTGGCGGAGGCGGTGGCCGCGTCAATTTGGCTGGTGGTCAGGGTGGTCAGGACAATCGGTGCGTCGATCAATGAGCCGCGTACGCTGGCTGCCGCGGCGATTGCGGGAGCCACCACAACGAGGGTTGTCACCAACAGGTGAATACCCATCTTGCGCACAATGGCGTGGGCGTAAATGGTGTGCTTTTGAAAGATGGGGAGGGGCATTTGCGGATTATGCGGCTTGGGTGCCGGCACCATCGTGCGCCTCTTAACAAAGGTAGTAACACCAGGTGTCGCCGCTGGCATGCCGCCGCCCGGTTATGAAAGGTGCCATACTGCGCCGTGAAGCGGTTGAAAACTGGTGGATCCGCATTCACCCTTACGGTGAAAGGAGAGCCGAAGCCAATGGAGAGTCCTGGCATTACGGCAGTGGTTGGAAAAGGCGCGCACTGGTCGGTAAAGACCAATTACCGGCTGCGCACCGGCTCATTTGCAATCATGTTTGCCAGCATTGCCCTGCATGGTTGGGACAAGGCCTACAGCCCTGCACTGTGGAGCCTCATCGCGCTGCAGTTGTTGGTGTATCCCCATCTGATGTATTTGCGGGCCCGCCGCTCCGCCAATTCACAGCAGGCAGAAGCCGCCAACCTGATCACCGACTCCCTGTTGTTCGGCCTGTTGGTGGCAACGCTGGAGTTTCCGTTGTGGATATCCTTCACGGTGTACATCGCCAGCACACTCAACATCACCATCATCCGCGGACCCCGGGGGATGTTCTTGTCCCAACTGGCGTTTGCCGGTGGCGCGCTGTTCTCCGTTGCCGCCTTTGGCTGGCACTGGTCTCCGGCAACCGACTGGCCAGCCACTCTTCTTTGTCTGTTGGGCAACGCCATCTACATGATCGCGATCGGAATCACCGCTTATTCCCGCAACCAGCAGCTGCGCAAGACGCGTGAGAATTTGCGCCTGAGCGAGCGGACCCTGACCCACCGGCTCGGTGAGATTCAAGACCTGCAAGCCAGGCTGTTGGAACAGGCGTCCCGTGATCCCCTGACCGGGCTTTACAACCGCCGCTTTCTGGACACCATTGCAAGCCGTGAAATTTCCCGCTGCCATCGCGAAAATCAGTACATGGTTGTCATGTTGATCGATATCGATCATTTCAAGGGCGTTAACGACACTTACGGTCACCAGGCTGGGGATGAAGTGCTGAAAACCTTGTCGGCAATGCTGCTCAAAACGGCCCGAGCAGCAGATATTCCCTGCCGCTACGGTGGCGAAGAGTTCATATTGTTGCTGCCCGGCATGGCGGCTGACATTGCGATGATTCGGGCGAATCAATGGCGCACCGGCTTCGCCGACACGGTCACCCAATTTGGTGCCTCGTCGATCCAGGTCACCATTTCTCTCGGCGTGGCGGTGTACCCCAGCCATGGCGAAACGCTTGTGGCACTGACCCGCAGTGCGGACCTGGCCTTGTATCGCGCCAAGGCAAATGGACGCAACCGCGTCGTCATGTACGAACCGGAAATGGAAGCCCCGAAAGATTGATCAGCTGTTGCGCCCCTCCGCGCCTGGCGGCAGCGGCACAGTTGACGCCGTTCTTTAGTATGCTACGCACACACCCAAGGCCTGATTGGTTGCCTTGGCCCCCAACATAACCGGAGACCTGATATGACTTCCCCCAACCCTTGTGCGTTTGCGGCGCTTCGAGCCCTGTCATCGGCAGCGCTGCTGCTCGGACTTGTGGCCTGTGCTACACCTATGCCCGATGTGGTGGCGGCAGCCGACCTGCAGGCCACCCGCGGCAATTCCGCCACCGGAACCGTGCGCTTCGCTCAGACCGGCGACAAAGTGACGGTCACCGGCGAGGTTCGCGGCTTGAAGCCCAATGCCGAGCATGGTTTTCATGTGCATGAAAAGGGCGACTGCTCCAGCGGTGACGGCATGGGTACTGGTGGCCACTTCAACCCAATGACCGCCGCGCACGGCCAACACGGACAGGGCGCGCACCACGTGGGCGACTTGCCTTCGTTGAAGGCCGATGCACAGGGCGTGGCCAAGCTTGACTTCAGCTCGGCCAGCCTGTCGCTCAAGTCTGGTGGCTCCAGTATCCTGGACAAGGGCCTGATTGTGCACCGCGACCCGGATGACTATAAGACCCAGCCTACCGGCAATTCCGGCCCGCGAATCGCCTGCGCGGTGATCCGCAAGTCCTGAAGGTGTTTGGCTCGAATTGCGGCAGGTTGTAGCAACCGACAACTCAGAAGGATGAGCCTGGCTCACTGAGAAAGGCGACCTCCAGCGCACTGGACGCCCGCTCCAGCACCTGATTGCGATGCGGGTAGCGGCCAAACCGGTCAATGATGGCCTTGTGCCGCAGTGCGAAGTCCAGATTGCCTGCCAGGCCGGGTTGCGAAAACAACTGGATCGCCTGCTCATGGATGGCTGGCGACTCACTGTGCATATAGGGCATGTAAACAAATACCCGCTGGCGTTCGGTCAGACTGCGATCCAAAGTGCTGCCCACCAACTCTTGTGCCAAGACCAGGGCCAGGGTGTCGTGCGCAAAGGCGCGGGGGGTGTCGCGAAAAATATTGCGTGAAAACTGGTCGAGCACCAGGATTTCCGCCAAGCGGCCTTGGGGCGTGGTTCGCCAGGTGAACAACTCACATCGCGACGCGGCTTCCAGCGTGGTGCCAAAACGCTTGCGCATCATGACGTCGAGCGCCGGATCTTTGACGAAATGCTGTTTGTCAGTCAATTCCTCAAACCAGAAATCAAGAATGTCCTGGGCTTGCATGGTGAAGGTGCTCCTGCTGTGGTCTTTCTGACATTGTGAGGGATTGCGGTTCCCTTTTTTGTGGGTTTCAGGCAACGCGTAACATCGACTGGCATGAAAGTCGCACGTATTTACCAACCACGCAACCCGTTGTTCTGGGTCATGCTGGTCCTTAATCTGATGTCTCCGGTGCTGGGCTGGGTGACCCATACCCAATCGCTCAATGCGTTGGTCAGTGGATTGGTTGGTGGTTTTGCGGTTGGCAATGCGGTTCTTGGCACCTGGATTGCCTGGCGTCTGGCCAACTCATGAGCCCCGGCGCCGCCAGAACAGTCCCAACAGCGGTTTGACGCTGGTGCCGTGCAGCAGGATGGACATCGCTATCACAATCAAAGTCAGCTGGATCAGTTGCAGCGCCAATGGCTGTGGCAGACCGTGCTGGATCGCAAACATCAGGTAATACAGTGAACCCACGCCGCGCACCCCAAACCAGGCTACCAGGCCGCGCATGTTGGTGGCCGTGCCAGAACCCCACAACGCGACCAGCACACTGACCGGGCGTGCCACCAGAAACAAGAAAAGCGCGAGGCCCACCGCGGCCCAACTCCAGGAATCCAGAAAAAGCGTGCCTCCCAGCAGGATTACCAGCATCATTTCAGACAGCCGTTCCAGATGCTCCTTGAAAATCAGCGCGCCCTGGCTGACGGTGGCCTGGGTATCGCCCCCGTCTGCGGGCGCCTCTGCCTTGGCTAGCTTTTGTTCGGTCTGGCGCAAGGCAGCCGCCGCAAAAAAAACCGCCAGAAACCCCCAGGCATCCACCAGGACACACAGGCCATACACCACACCGATCAGGCCCAAGCCCAGGAAATCGTCCAGTAGTTCGTGGTTGTTGGGACCACGGCGCAGGCTCCAGCCCAGGCGGGCCAGCGCCACGCCACCGGCAACCCCGATCGCCACCGCACCCGTGGTGGCCCATAACACCTCGACCACCAACCAGCGTTGTCCTGATTCACCCAATCCGTGCAGACCCATCAGACCCAGACCCAGCATGACAAAAGGAAAGGCACTGCCGTCGTTCATGCCGGCTTCGCAGGTGAGGGTAAAACGCAGTTGGTCGCGGTCGCCAGGATGGCGGATCTGCACATCAGTGGCCAGCACCGGGTCAGTGGGCGCCAGAATGGCCCCCAGCAATACGCCCGCACCCAGCGGCAGGTCCAGCACCAGGTAGGCGAATGCGGCCACCATGGCCACCGTCAGCCCCATGGAGACCGTGGCCAGCAACATGGGCGCACGCCAGCGCGCAAAAGTAAAAGGACCGGGCATTTTGACGCCGGCAGAAAAAAGTGAAATCAGCACCGCAACTTCGGTCAGCGCCTCCAGCAGCGCAGATTCCTTCAAGGGGTTGAAATGGAACAGGTTCAACCCTGTGGGGCCGACCAGAAGGCCGACGCCCAGGTAAATGATGGCGGGCGTGACGGGAAGGCGTTTGAGCAGCGTGGCGGTCAGACCCCGCAACAGCAGCAGCGCGCCGATCAGCAGAAACCACTGGGGGCTAGTCATTGAGGTTGCATATGGTCATAGGCACAGTGTACTGACCGTGCTCCCACGGCCCTACCACACTGCAAATCGCCAATCACGCTGCTGGCCGGGGCTGCCTAAAAACAAGGCACGCCCTTCAAAACCAAGCCCGGCGCGGTATTGGCCGGTTGTGAACACGTTTATCCACAAGCTAGCCCACAGGGGACAGGGGCAAGTATTTTTGCGTTTTCTTTCAGGGTTTTGTGCGCAGGCACACCTTATCTGTGCTTGCCCTGCACCGCAGGTTCAATGCACCACAAACTCGTAGCTCACCTCTTCGCTTTCCACCATGTCCAGAATGTCGTTCAAAACCGCGTCGTCATCGGTGCTGGACCAGGTTTCTTCGGGGTCGGCGCTGAACAGCGGTTCAATGGCAATGTCCATGAACTGGCCATCGGGCAGTTTCAAGACCTGACCACCTTCGGAGGTCCTGGCCAGCTCCCAGTCGTCGGGGACGGACATTTCCAGGGTGATGGTGACGTTGAGTTTTTTCATGTCGGCTTCCTTGTTGGGGTGATGCCTTAGGGTAACCCAATACAGATATACGCAGTTTGGGCGCGGGGCGTCTGGGCGGCAGAGCGTTCTGTTTCGTGTCCACCGCCGGTTGCACGGGCTCCTCCTTGACCTGCGCAGAACACTCTACCGCCCAGCCTCCTCAGCTTGCGGTTGGCGCGCATTGTGGAGGGCACATTGGAGCACCCATGTCTTGCAGGCGAGCAACCAAGGCGTCCAGCCCCTCTGGCTTTTCGGCCATTTCAGCTTTTCCAATCAACAGGTAGCCACGCGGCGCTTGGGTGCTGGTGTCGGGCGCACACATGG
>CAZMXB010000049.1:23246-23977 GCA_964569855.1 uncultured Rhodoferax sp. | reverse complement strand
TTGCAGCTCATCTGCCCCAGCGTCTCGATGTTGTGGCTCAGCAGCAGGGTCTTGCTGCCCATGCGGGCAGCCGCAAGCGCAGCCTCCGTTCCGGCATGGCCGCCGCCAACGACGATGACGTCGAATTCTTGTGGGTAGAGCATGGTGTTCATTCGGGGGCGCAAGGCAAGTTCGCGTGCGCCCAGTGTGGGATAGCCCGCGATTTTACCGGTTGCCTGATTTTTTGGCACGTGGGGAGAATTCGCGTCTGCTTGGCTGCTGGTGGGCGGATCCGTTGGGCTGCACGTTTTGCTGCGTGTCCCCCGGCCATGCAAGCATGGCCTCCTCCTTTACATCCGCAAAACGCACAGCCCAACCGATCTTGCGTAGCGTGTAGGTCAGCCTAAAAATTGGAAGCAGCCATTTCTCCGGCAACCTCAAGCGACAGGCAAGGGGTGGGTGTTTTGCGCAGGTAAAGGAGGAGCCCGCAGCGGGCGGGGGACACGGAGCAAAACACCCACCCCTTGCCTGTCGCGGGCGAGAGAACAGGACCCCATACTCAACCGAATTGGCGACAATATCTCCATGACCAAACTACTCATCTTCGCAGGCAGCACCCGCCAACTCTCCTTCAACCGCCGCCTCGCCAACGTCACCGCCGCCATGGCACGCGCCGAAGGTGCCGACGTCACCCACATCGAACTGTCCGACTTTGACCTCCCGCTGTACAACGCCGACCTGGAAGCCCGCGG
>CAZMXB010000049.1:0-23236 GCA_964569855.1 uncultured Rhodoferax sp. | reverse complement strand
CGGCACACCGGCCGATGTAATGCGCCTCAAAGCGATCGCCTATGACCACCCCGCCTGGATCATCTGCTCGCCCGAATACAACGGCTCCTACACCGGCCTGCTGAAAAATACCATCGACTGGATCAGCAGCCCGGTCAAAGGCGACCCGGTCTGGTCCGACGGCGACCGCTCCATGCGCGGCAAAATCGTCGGCATGATGAGTGCCTCCCCCGGCGCGCTGGGCGGCCTGCGTTCGCTCAGCCACCTGAACCCGCTGATGGCCAACGCCCAGTGCTGGATCGCGCCCAAGCAGTTTGCACTCGGCCGGGCCGGAGAGGCCTTTGACGAAAATGGCGAACTAAAGCTGCCGGCCCAACGCGACAACGTGCTGTCGGTGGTGAAGCAGGTGTTGTGGGCGGCCGGGCGGCTGGCGCAATAACTATCACGGAAACAACCCGTTGCAGGGCCGCCCCAAGGCGAGTTAGCCCCATTGGGGGGCAGCGACCCGCGTAGCGGTCGAGCGTGAGGGCTATATTGCTGCGCGCAATTCCAACTCCGCCATCGACAGGATCTCAATCCGCCCATAGCCCAGGCTCAACACTCCGTCGCGTACCAACACTTTCAGTTCCTTGGACAAGGTCTGGCGCGTGATGCCCAGCATCATGGCCAACGATTCTTGTGACACCGTCACGCTGCTGCGGGCGTCGTTTGCCATGGTTGCATCCCCGCGCGACAAAGCCAGCAACCGCCGCGCGATGCGCGTGCGGGTGGAGCGCAGCATGGAATCCTCCACCAGGCCATACAAAACCCGCACGCGTCCACACAACAACACGGCGATGGCGCGGGCAAAGGCGCTGCGCTGCATCAACCGCTTGAAAGCCTGGGGTTGAATCACCAGCACGGTGCTGGCCTGCACGGCGGTGGCATCATGTGGCCGTGGCTGGCCATCGATCAGCGACGCCTCGCCAAACCAGTTGCCAGCCTCAACCACTGACAAAATACCTTCGCGCCCGTCCTCGCCCAGCGTCGAAACCTTGAATGCGCCCTGCACCACGCAGTAGAAACCGCCTGTGGCATCACCCTTGCGGTACAGCATCTCGCCCGCCCGCAAATGCACGATGTCCGCCACCGCCAACATGGCCTTGCGTTCAGACAATGGCAGAGCACCGAACCAGGGGTTCACAGACAAAGTTCCCAGCCATTCGCCTTTTGAGTCGGCCATCCATTTCCTCCCGGTGATTACCCTAAATTGTAAGATTTTTAACAGTCTTACAGAGCACGGGCGGTTAATGTGACAGTCCATTATCCAAGCTACCCACCCATGAACATTCCTTCGCTCCAAAACCAGGTCACAGCCGAAGAATGGCAGTTGCGTGTCGACCTGGCCGCCTGCTACCGCCTGGTGGCAGCCTATGGCTGGAGTGACCTGGTGTTCACCCATATCAGCGCCCGCATCCCCGGCCCCGAGCACCATTTCTTGATCAACCCCTACGGGCTGATGTTTGACGAGATCACGGCCAGCAGCCTGGTCAAGGTCGACCAGCAGTGCAACAAGCTGATCGACTCGCCTTTCCCGGTCAACCCGGCGGGCTTTGTGATCCACAGCGCCGTGCACGAGGTGCGCGACGATGCGGGCTGTGTCATGCATACCCACACCCGCGCCGGGGTGGCAGTCAGCGCCCAAAAATGCGGTGTGTTGCCCATCAGCCAGCAATCCACCTTTGTGCTGGGCTCACTGGCCTATCACGACTACGAGGGCGTGGCCTTCCGCGACGAAGAAAAGCCCCGCCTGCAGGCCGACCTGGGCCAAGCCAACTTCCTGATGCTGCGCAACCATGGTCTGTTGACCGTGGGCAAAACGATTGCCGATGCCTTTTTGTCCATGTACACGTTTGAGTCCACCTGCCAGATCCAGATTGGCGCCCAGGCAGGCGGGGAAGTCACGCACGTGAATCCGCTCATCGTCAAGGGTGTGGCCGAGGCCATGCGGGTGCAGACCGGCGGTCTCGGCGGTGCCTTTGCCTGGCCCGCGCTGCTGCGCAAAGCCGACCGCCTGGACCCCAGTTACAAAAGCTGAGGCTTCGCTGACCCATCAACCGATCTTCGCCACCGCGATCTGTCCCAATTGTTTTTCTCACTGAGGTAATCCCATGGCTGCAAGCCCACTCCACGCTGTCACCCCCATCGATACCGTGCGCATCGAATTGGAAGACACACTCAAACTCCAGCGCGATGCCTTTCTGGCACACCCCTACCCAAACTTTGCCGAGCGCAAGGCCGACCTGCTCAAGCTCAAGGCCTTTGTCGTTGACAACCGCGATGCCATCGTCGATGCCATCAGCAAGGACTACGGCAACCGCTCGCGTCACGAGTCCCTGTTTGCCGAAATCTTCAGCATCATCGACGGCGTCAGCCATACGCTCAAGCACCTCAAACTGTGGATGAAACCGCAGAGCCGCCATATCGACCTGAAAAGTTTTTTTGGCGCCTCCAACCGCGTGATTCCGCAGCCGCTGGGCGTGGTGGGCGCCATCATTCCATGGAACTTCCCGATCTGGACCAGTTTCAACGGCCTGATCTGCACCTTTGCCGCCGGCAACCGCTCCATGGTCAAGATGTCGGAGAACTCGCGCCACATCGCGGCTTTGTTGCTGGAAAAAATCCCCGATTACTTCCCACGCGAAAAACTGGCTTTCTTCGACGAAACCGGAGGCGTTGGTGTGGAGTTTTCCAAGCTGAAATTCGACCACCTGATTTTCACGGGATCGGGCGCCACCGGCCGATCGGTGATGGCTGCAGCCGCCAGCAACCTGTGCCCCGTCACCCTGGAATTGGGCGGCAAGTCACCCGCGGTCTTGTTTGACGACTTCCCCATACGCCTGGCCGCCGAACGCCTGTTGTTCGGCAAGTGTTTCAACGCCGGCCAGGTCTGTACCACGGTCGACCATCTGTTCGTTCCCGAAGCCAAAGTGGCAGATTTTGTGGAACTGGCCAAGGAGATCGTCGTTGGCCGCTACCCCACGCTGGACACACCCGACTACACCTCCATCATTGACGACCGCGCCTTCAACCGCATCACGCGTGCATTGCAAGATGCCAAGGAGCGCGGCGCCACGCTGGTGCAGCTCATCCCCGGAAAACCCTGGGATAAAAAGACCCGCAAGATCGCCCCCCATGTGGTGTTGAACGCGCCTGCTGATTGCGAACTGCGCACGCGCGAAATTTTTGGGCCCATCCTGCCGGTGATCGGATATTCGAATATCGAAGAAACCATCACTACCATCAACAACGGGCCGCGGCCCCTGGCCCTCTACCCCTTCAGCAACAAGAAGAAGCAAGTGCACCATTTGATCACGCACGTGATGTCGGGTGGCGTGACCGTCAACGACGGCATCCTGCACACCGCACAACACGACATGCCGTTTGGCGGTGTCGGTGACAGTGGCATGGGCCATTACCACGGCTACGAGGGTTTTGTGACCTTCTCCAAAATGCGGCCGGTGTTCTACCAGGCGCCGTTCAGCGCCGTGAAATTCATGTACCCCCCCTATGGCAAATTCGCCACCAAATACCTTGACTTTTTGACGAAATAAATAACTTGGGGACAGACCTTCAGCTCTGTCCAAAACTGAATGGAAGACTTGCGGGACAGACCTTCAGCTCTGTCCCCAACGGATTGAAAAACGGCGAACGGATCTTGAGCTCCATCCCCACTGACCAACAAAGGACGCCCCATGAGCACCTACGGACCTCCGCACCTGCAACGAAGAACCTTTCTCAAACTGGGCGTCGCCTCGGCCGTGGTGCTGGCCGTGGCGGGCGGCGCCGTTGCGCTGATGCAACCTGGCCTGCAGAATGGCAAACTCACCGAGAACTCACGCCTGATCTTTTCGCGCGCGGGCCAAACCATACTCGCGGGCACTTTGCCCGCGGATGCCGGACCGAACCAGATCGCCATCAACTCGCTGCTCGACCGCATCGACACCTTCCTCAGCGGCACCCCCGACCATGTGCAAGCCGAGTTGTCCATGCTGCTGGGCCTGTTGGCCACCGTCGCCGGGCGGCGCGGCGTTGTGGGTCTGTCGCCGGGCTGGGCGGACGCCAGCGTGGCGGACATCACCGAGGCGTTCCAGGCCATGCGTTCTTCCAGTGTGTCCTTGCGGGTGCAGGCCTATCAGGGTTTGCATGACATCGTATGCGCCTCGTATTTTTCCGGCCAGGAATCCTGGGCCGTGCTGGGCTACCCCGGTCCCAAGACCATCTGACACCACAAGAGACACCCAATGAGCAGCTTACCGGACCCTATCAAAGAAGGCCTCGCCCGTGGATGGAAAGTATTGGGCGGAGCGCGCGGCAAGTTGCCAGCCAGCATCACCTGTGACGTGGCCATCATCGGCTCGGGGGCCGGCGCAGGCATCACTGCCGAACTGCTGACCAAGGCCGGCCTCTCGATCGTCATCATTGAAGAAGGCCAGCTCAAGAGCAGCAGCGACTTCAAGCAGCGCGAGCCCGAAGCCTATGCATCGCTTTACCAGGAGGCCGCCGGCCGCCAGACCAAGGACAAGGGCATCACCATCCTGCAAGGGCGCAGCGTGGGCGGCACCACCACCGTCAATTGGACCAGTTCGTTTCGGACCCCGGCAGCCACACTCAAATACTGGCAAGAACAGTTTGGCTTGGCCGACTACAGCCCCGAAGCGCTGGCACCGTATTTCAAGCAAGCCGAGGAACGCCTGAACATAGCGCCGTGGCAAACCGCGCCCAATGAAAACAACGAACTGTTGCGCCGCGGTGCAGCCAAGCTGGGTATCAAGGCAGAGGTGATTCCGCGCAACGTCAAGGGTTGTTACAACCTGGGCTCCTGCGGCATGGGCTGTCCGACCAACGCCAAACAATCCATGCTGGTCACCACCATTCCGTTTGCGCTCGACGGCGGCGCGACCCTGCTGGTGGAGACCCGGGCGGAGAAGTTCGAAATCAGCAACGGGCGCATCCAGAGCCTCAGTTGCATAGCAGTAAAACCTAATGCAACCCCAGTGAATACTGCAGGGCCCGCTACACAAATCATAGCAAAACACTATGTACTGGCGGGTGGCTCGATCAACTCGCCGGCCCTGCTGCTGCGTTCGGGCGCGCCTGACCCCCACAAGCGTCTGGGCTCCCGCACCTTTTTGCATCCGGTGGCCATCACCACGGCCATCATGGCCAACACCGTGTCGGCCTGGGACGGCGCACCGCAGTCCATCTATTCAGACCATTTTCTGACCACCCAGGCGGTCGACGGACCCATTGGCTTCAAGCTCGAAGTCGCACCGCTGCACCCCGTGTTCTTTGGCGCCAACCTGCCCGGCTTTGGCGAGAAGCAAGCCCAGCTGTTCCGCCAATACCCGAATGCCAACGTCATGCTGGCGCTGATGCGCGACGGTTTCCATGATCAGGCGGCCGGCGGCAAGGTTGAATTGCGCGGCGATGGTTCACCGCTGCTGGACTACCCGCTGACCGACTACCTGCTGGACGGCGCCCGCCGCTCCATGCTGGCCATGGCCGAAATCCAGTTCGAGGCCGGTGCCAAAACGGTTTACCCCGGCCACGAAATGGGCACCGGCACGTCCACCTGGGCCGAAACCAAGGCCGCCATCAACGCATTGCCCATGAAGCCGCTGTTGACCAAGATCGGCAGCGCCCACGTGATGGGTGGCTGCGGACTGGCCGCAGACGACAAACGCGGCGTCACCCGCCCCGACGGCGTGCACTGGCAGCTTGACAACCTGTCGATCCACGATGGCTCCCTGTTCCCCACCAGCATTGGCGCCAACCCGCAGTTGTCGATCTACGGCAATGTGAACCGCCTGGCGCAAGGCTTGGCCAAACGCTTGACCAACAAGGAAGTGACCCTGGCGTAAAAGTCCTCACGTTTTACTGCCCGCCTCCCTGACCTTTCGAATGGCAGGCCCGAGGTGGGTGTTATGGTGGCTCCTGTATCAGCCAGGTAGCGCGGCTTGGTTTGCACTGATCTGAAGACAGAAGTCCGTCATCTTCCTCCACCGTCCCTATGCGATATCGACGACCAGCTACTGCAAGCAAAGGTTCGAGCAGCAGGCATGGGGCGTATAACCCAAACGCAGCGCAAAAGCAGTGCGAGAGTTAGTATCAGCCTCCCGATCACTTGCCAAAAAGAAAGAATATTCCCCATGAAGCTCTATTACTCCCCCGGTGCCTGCTCCCTGTCCCCCCATATCGCCCTGCACGAAGCCGGCCTGAGCTTTGAAGCCATCCCCGCACCCACCAAAACCCACAAGCTTCCCGACGGCACCGATTACTACACGATCAACCCGCTGGGCTACGTACCCTACCTCACACTGGACGACGGTCGCAGCCTGCACGAAGGCCCGGCCATCGTGCAATACATCGCTGACCAGGTGCCAGCCAAAAACCTGGCGCCTGCCAACGGCACCTATGAGCGCTACAAGCTCCAGGAATGGTTGACCTTTATCGGCACCGAGCTGCACAAGACCTTCTCACCGTTGTTTGCCCCCACCACCCCCGCCGAGACCAAGGCTGCGGCCATCAAAAGCCTGCAGGGTCGTCTGCAATGGGTGGAAGGTGAACTGGCAGACAAGCAATACCTGATGGGCGATACCTTCACGGTGGCCGACGGCTACCTGTTCACCGTCACCAACTGGGCGCAGTACGTGGGTCTGGATCTCGCTCCTTACGTCAACCTGGTCGCTTACCGCGCCCGTGTCGCGGACCGTCCTGCCGTGGTTGCTGCCATGAAGGCAGAAGGCCTGCTGAAGTAGTGCAGGGCATGCCTACGCTGGTGCTGCGCACCTTTGCATCACCGATTGAACTGCGCACTCCGCGGGTGCTGCTGCGCCAGTGGAAAGACAGCGACATCGACGCTTGGGCCGCAATGAATGCGGACCCCGAGGTCCGCCGCTTTTTCCCCGCGGTTTTGAACCGCGATGAAGCACAGGCCGAGGCTGACCGCATACGCGCCAGCATCACACAACGCGGCTGGGGCATGTGGGCTATCGAGGTACCCGGGGTGCATTTGTTTGCCGGTTTTGTCGGCCTCAATGTCCCTGGTTATGAGGCACCGTGGATGCCCGCTGTCGAAATTGGCTGGCGCCTCGCCCCAGCGGCCTGGCACCGGGGTTATGCCACTGAAGGCGCCACGGCCGCACTGGCCTTCGCATTCGCCCACCTGGAGCTACCGCAAGTAGTGGCCATGTCCGTAACCACCAACACGCCATCGCACAGCGTGATGGAGCGCATCGGCATGGTGCGCGACGCGGCAGCCGACTTTGACCACCCGCGCGTGCCGCCAGACTGGCCACTCAAACGGCATCTCCTGCATCGGATTTCACTGGAGCAATGGCGCAAGCAATACGCAAAATAGGCATCGGGCCCTCGAAAAATAAAGATTGTGTGCTATCTAATATATAGCAACTCAAGCGCAGCCATCAGCGGTCGGTCTGTTGGGAAGCGGGCTGCGCATTGGCGCACCAATCTCAGGCGACGGAGGTCTCCCGTCCACGCGGCGACATCTGGACTGACATAAGCAAACCACTTTGGACGGCCATGGGCAACCACAGCGCGAAATCGAGTTGAGGCGCCATAAGAAGCGCCCGCTCCAGGGACTCTTCCCGCAACAACGCCATAAGCGCCTGCACCTCGCCATCCAGGGCCAGACGAAAGCGGGGTTTCAAGCCTGCGCGCCACACCACCACATCCTGCGCAACGCAAGCCCTGAGTTGAGCACCTGCCTCCTGCAACGAGGGCTGGCCCTCCAGGTGGGCTCCGAGAATGCTGGCGATGGGCCATGCACTGCGCACAACTGCACAGCCTGGTGCCAACAGGATGCCAAGGCTGGCAGGGTTTTCGGTGGTCAGCAATGCCAAAGTCGAAAGATCTGCCGCGCGGTCGGCGGCCCCAGCACATTGGTGCAACGCCCATTCCGCGCGCGCCACGTCGGGCAGATACGGCTCATCCTGCAGCTGTTCACTGGTTTGCAGGAATGCCGCCAAGCCGTCGCCCCAACAAGCGATATCTCCACGTACCGGTGGCTGGGCGTGCCACAGGGCACGGGCCAGGCCGGAGAAACTCTCCTCGCCCAGCAACTGCGCTACCACCGGGTAAACGGCCGACAAAGCGCGTTGGGCCAGCATGTGCCCATTGGCTTGGTAAGCTTTTAGCCCTCTAGCCCTCGGATCTATTGCACAAGCAGCTATGTTATTTATAGCAACGTCGGCGGGCCACGCCAGCAGGGCATCCAGCAAGGCCTGCTGTTGTCGGGCCAAGTCGCTCACGCGGGCACTCCCGGCGCCCCTGATGTTGCTTCAGCGCAGACCCTGCGGGCGTGCCGCGCTTCGTCGAGCAGGACGTCCAGCGTTGGTACGTCGGTGTCCCACTCCAGCAGCGTCGGCACCACGCCAAAGCGCAAGACCGCATGTCGGTACAAATCCCAGACCGGGCCACAGACCCGGCTACCATGGTCGTCGATGACGATGTCACCGTGTTCGTCGCTGATGTGGCAGTGCCCCGCGAGATGGATTTCACCCACCGTGTCAGCAGGAATGGCATCCAGCCATGCGCGGCACGCCTGCACCGGATCACGCGCGCTGCCCTCGCGCAACTGCGCATTCAGAGCATTGACATAGATGTTGTTCACATCGACCAACAACTGACAGCCGGTACGGCGGGCCAGGGTGGTCAGGAATTCGGTCTCCGCCCAGACACGTTCCGTGTCTGGCAGTTTCCAGCGCAGATAGGCTGACAGGTTTTCCACCATAAAACGGCGCTGCAAACAGTCCTGCACCCGGCTGACGTTGGCGCACAACACATCCAGCGACTCGGCACTGAACGGGATCGGCAACAGATCGGCCGCATGCACCACCGCGCCATCGAACACGCCGCGTGCAAAGGAGGCGTGGTCACTCACCCGCACCGGTTCAATGCGTTGCACCAGTCGCTGCAGCTGGTCAAGGTGCCAGACGTCCAGCCCCGCAGCCGAACCCAGCGACAGACCGACGCCATGCAGACTAACAGGATAGTGCGCTCGGCCTTGCTCCAGAACAGCCAATGCCGCCCCGCCCGGCGCAAAGAAATTCTCGGAGTGCACTTCGAGAAAATCCAGCGCTGGCAGGTACTCCAGCAACGCGCCATAGTGGGGGTGGCGCCAGCCAATTCCCACATTTGCAACGTTACGCGCGCTGACTGCCGAATCGGCATCTTCCAGGGACGGGCCCCTCATCGCCACGAACTAGCAGACAAATCGCGGTACACCCAATTTATAAAATTACGCCTTCTTCGCGGCCTTGGCTTCTTCCAGGCTCAGGCCCTTCATGGTCTTGCAGCTGCCTTTTGCCACATATTTCCATTCCATCTTGTCCATGTCCACCTTGGACTGTCCGGCGCAGGAATGGACACCATTCACGCTGGCACAATCGTTTTGACCGGCCTTGGCAATGCCAAAACATTTCTCTTTTTCCTGGGCAGCGGCGGGCACCGACACGACGGACAGGGACATCACAGCAGCTGCGGTGGCAGCAATCATGGCACGTTGGTTCATTGGAAAACTCCTTGGTGGGACAGTTAAAGTTAAACCAGCGGTGACTCGCAAAGCTTGCGACTTCTGCTGGTTACGGTTTAGTCTGATGCAGAATCGCATTCTTACAGGATTGCCAAAATAAATTTGGCGAACACCAGAAAAACCAGCATAATGGCGCAGTATTGCCGAAATTTCGATAGTACTGGTTTGCGGTGATTTACCAGTTTCGCGTCTGCTTTAAGTCTTCATTGGTTTGTTGATTGCGGGTTTGGACACCATCGCGTTTTGAGAGTTATTTTGAGGAGTCCTTACATGGGCAACAAACTTTACGTGGGCAACCTGCCCTATTCTTTCCGTGATGAAGACTTGCAACAAGCATTTGCAGCTTACGGTTCCGTTTCCAGCGCAAAAGTCATGATGGAACCTGACACTGGACGCTCCAAATGCTTCGGCGTTGTGGAAATGGGCAGCGATGCAGAAGCACAAGCCGCTATCGGTGGCATGAACGGTCAGCAATTCGGTGGCCGCGGTCTCGTGGTGAACGAAGCACGTCCGATGGAAGCGCGTCCTCCCCGCACCGGTGGCGGCGGCTTTGGCGGTGGTGCTGGCGGTGGCGGCGGTCGCAGTGGCGGCGGCGGCTACGGTGGTGGTGGCGGCGGCGGCTACGGTGGTGGCGCTGGCGGCGGCCGCAGTGGCGGCGGCGGTGGTGGTGGTTACGGCGGTGGCCGTAGCAGCTACTAAGCAACAACGATTGGGATTGCATCCCAATCAGAAAAAAGGGACCTGAGGGTCCTTTTTTGTTGTTCGACTCAACCCAAACCGTTGAGGACTTTTATTGTTGGCCCATCACACTTCACTGGCCCGTCGCTTGCGAGGGCGCCCAGCCAGGACTTTGTCAAACAACCAGTTCGGCAACAAGCGCAAGCCTTTGGCGACCCAACCCATTTGCCACGGGATCACACGGTAACTGGCACCTGCTCCAATCGCCCTAAAGGCTTTGTCGGCGAAAACTTCTGGTTGCATCAAAAACGGCATGGCGTACCGGTTTTTTTGCGTCAGAGGCGTATCAATATAGCCAGGGCAAATCGTGACAACCCTGACACCGGCGTGACGCAGTTCGCCGCGCAAGCTTTCGCAGTAGCTGATGACACCCGCCTTGCTGGCGCAATAAGCACCGTGCCCAGGCAATCCACGGATTCCCGCAACGCTGCCAATGCCCACCAGCGCACCGGTACCACGCCGCACCATCGGACCCACAAACGCATGGAACGTGGCAGCCAATCCTACATTGTTAATCGCGAAAATGCGGACCAGAACATCCAAGTCGCCCCGTACCGCTGTATCCACACCAATACTGACACCCGCATTGGCAATCACCACATCGGGCACCCCCTGGCGCTCCAGACACAATTCTGCCGCAGCGACGATGCTGTCAATCACAGCGACATCCGCGCCGTAAATCTGGTACCGGGTCTCTGCGAGACCCTGTTGGGCAGCCCAGGCCTGCATGTCCTGTGTCCGTCGCGCCACCAGTGCCAAGTCATAACCCTCCTGGTAATAGCGCCACGCGAGCGCCTGCCCGATACCACTGGACGCACCCGTCACAAAGACCAGCTTGGACATACATAAACTCTCACAAAGATCACTTCACACCTGGCGAGAGCGTGCCACGCACCCTGCCACTCAACAGCAAAACCTGATCCACATTGTCAAACTCCATCCGGTCGGCGGAGAAACGGTCATTACCGCGAATCAATACAACCGGTTTGTGCGATTGCACCCTCTCGGTGTTCAGAAAGGCATGCAGGAATTCACTTCGGTATTCCACGCGCGGCAATGCGGTTCGCATGCTGCCAGGATCGGCTTGGCGCACGACAACCGCGTTGCCCATCAACTGAACCTCAGAAGTATCTTCATTGGTCAGACCCCGTTGCGCCGTGGCTGTCGTGACACGACCCTGCTCATCAAAGGAGCGCACACGCACGCCTTCAATTTCCAACCACTGTGTGTCGGGATAATGGCGCGCCATGAACCCGCTCACTTCTGTCTTGACCCGTCCCGAAGCATCAAATGTCTTCACGGAAAACTCGTTCATGAAATAGTCGGGCTCATGGACCACTGCACGCGCCGCGACAGGCCCTGTTGACGGCGGCGTGCTACGCACCAACCAATAAGTGCCCAGCGCCAACAAACCCATGGACACCAGCGGAAACAAAAGCAGGAATCGCTCCCAGGTCTCCCGCAACAAACCCCTCATTGCGTGTACTTTCCAAGCAGATCGACATATCGGCCACTGGCAACCAGCAGAAGATCGCAGAACTCGCGCGCCGCTCCATGCCCGCCCCTTGTTTTGGTCACATAACTTGCGGCGGCCAAGACCTCGGCATGGGCATTGATTGGCGCGCACGACACCGCACAACGCTGCATCACGGGCAAGTCGGGCCAGTCATCGCCCATGGCTGCGGCCTCATTCCAACCAAAACCTAAGGCGGCCAACGTTTCCTCAGCCGCAGGGTATTTGTCTTCTGTACCAAAAAATGCCCGTTCAATCCCTAACGCCAGCAATCGCGTGCGCAGGGCCTTGGAATCCCGCCCCGTGATGACAACCGGCGTAATGCCGACCATCTGCAACAACTTGAGGCCTTGTCCATCCAGGGTGTTGAATCGTTTGAGGGTTTCACCTGACTCGGAAAACAGCAAGCCGCCATCGGTCAACACCCCATCCACGTCGAAAAATGCAACCTTGACCCCCTGGGCCAGCAGCAACAACACGGGGTCAAAGTTCAGCACCGGCGGCATCAGATGACCTTAGCCCGCATCAGGTCGTTGCTGTTGAGTGCCCCGCACAAAGTTCCTTTTTCATCAACAACCAGCAGAAACGTAATCCGCTTGGCCTCCATAATCTCTGCGGCATCGACGGCAAGCGCCTGAGCGCCAATGGAATGTGGCGAACGGCGCATGACGTCCTGGGCCGTCCTGGCCCGCAAATCGACTCCTTGCTCCACCAACCTGCGTAAGTCGCCGTCGGTAAAAATCCCGAGCACGACATCATTGGAATCCACCACCACAGCAACACCCAGCCCTTTTGCACTCATCTCACGCATCATGTCGCTGAAATTGACGTCGGGCAGCACCCGCGGAAGATCCGAGCCGGTACGCATCACGTCGCTGACATGGGTCAATAGCTTGCGCCCCAAGGCACCCCCTGGATGGGAACGGGCAAAATCCTCGGCCTTAAATCCGCGGGCATCCAGCAACGCCACCGCCAACGCATCCCCAAACGCCAACTGCGCGGTTGTGCTTGCCGTCGGTGCCAGGTTCAACGGGCAGGCCTCCTTGTCAACACCCGTATCGAGCCAGACCTCCGCGTGCAAAGCCAGCGTCGAATCCGGGCTGCCCGTCATGGCCACGATGGGGGCGCCCAATCGTTTCAAGGCGGGCAAGATCACTGCAATCTCATCAGACTCACCCCGGTAGGAAATCACCAAGACCAGGTCCATCGCGGTAATCATGCCAAGGTCACCGTGGCTTGCCTCGGCGGGATGAACAAACATCGCCGGCGTTCCAGTCGACGCCAGTGTTGCTGCAATCTTGCGCCCGATGTGACCACTCTTGCCCATTCCCATCACGACCACCCGCCCGCGGGTGGCAAGGACCAATTCAACCGTCCTCGCAAAAGAGGAACCAACACGTTGTTTGAGGCCGAGAACTGCCGCTGCCTCAATGTCAAAGGTCTCACGGGCCAACGCAATCGCTCTTGCAGCTTTGGATACCGACTGCGGGACTATGGGCTTGGACATGCCAACATTTTATAGACCCCACAGACTCTTGCTAGTATGGTGGCATGACAGGACTGGAAATCACCCTCCTCTACCTCCTTGCTGCAGTGCTCGGCGTGGTGGCCTGTCGCTATTTCCAACTTCCTCCCATGCTGGGTTACCTTGCGGTCGGCGTAGTGATTGGCCCCAATGCCATGGCACTCTCGCAAAACGCCGATGGTGTACGCCATCTGGGGGAGTTTGGTGTGGTGTTTCTGATGTTCGTCATCGGCCTGGAATTCAACCTGCAAAAACTGCGGGCCATGCGAAAGCACGTGTTCGGTCTGGGCCTGTTGCAAGTCACGATAACCATTTTGATTGCCACCATCGCCACCATCGCTCTGTCCTTGCTCTTGCCCAAGGTCTGGTCGATGACATGGCAAGCCGCTCTGGCCCTGTCATGCGCCTTGGCAATGAGCAGCACAGCGATTGTTGGCAAACTGATGGTGGAGCGCTTGGAACGCGAATCCGAGCACGGAAAACGGGTGATGGGTATCCTGTTGTTTCAAGACCTTGCTGTGGTGCCCCTGCTCGTGCTGATTCCGGCCCTCGGAGCCTCCGCAGAGGAGTTGGCTGGGGCATTGACTCTCGCAGCCGTCAAAGCCACAGCCCTCATTTCCGTCTTGCTGGTTGGCGGACAACACGTTATGCGCCGTTGGCTCACCGTCGTTGCCCGTCGTAAAAGCGAAGAACTGTTCGTCCTCAACCTGCTCTTGACAACCCTGGGCCTGGCATGGCTGACTGAGCTGGCCGGACTCAGTCTTGCCCTGGGGGCATTCATCGCCGGCATGTTGATTTCGGAAACAGAATTCAAACACCAGGTGGAAACCGATATACGCCCATTTCATGACGTGTTGTTGGGATTGTTCTTCATTAGCATCGGCATGCTGCTCGATTGGCGTCTAGTGCTGGAACGCTGGCCACTGGTGCTTTTGCTGCTCATCGTGCCAACACTCTTCAAGGCGGCACTGGTCACCGGTCTGTCCAGGGGTCTTGGCGCCAGCGCCGGCGTATCGCTGAGAACCGGTTTGTACCTGGCCCAAGCGGGTGAGTTCGGCTTTGTGCTGTTGACTCTGGCACAAAAAAACTCCCTGGTACCACCGGCCCTGTTGAACCCGATTCTGGCCAGCATGGTGTTGTCGATGCTCGCCACACCATTTATCGTGATGTACAGCAACCGCATTGTCATGAAACTGGTCGCCAGTGAATGGTTGCTGCAGTCGCTGCAGATGACCAACATTGCCCGCAAATCCATCAACGCCAACCGGCACGTCATCATCTGTGGTTACGGCCGCTGCGGCCAAAATCTGGCAAAGATGCTGGAAAGCCAGGGCATTCCCTACATGGCCCTGGACCTTGACCCGGATCGCGTCCGCCAGGCCGCTGCCGCCGGTGATTCTGTTGTTTTTGGGGACGCAGCACGCCTGCAGGCCCTCATTGCATCGGGCTTGGCACGCGCCAGTGCGGTGGTCATCACTTACTTGGACGTCGCTGGCGCTCTTCGAGTGCTGAGTCACACACGCGCGCACGCCCCGCAAGTCCCCGTCATTGTTCGCACCCAGGATGACCTCAGCCTCGATGTCTTGCGTGCAGCAGGTGCTACCGAAGTGGTGCCAGAGACCATCGAGGGCTCGCTCATGTTGGCCAGTCACGCCCTGGCACTCGTCGGTGTCCCCATGCGCCGTGTTATCCGCATCGTTCAAGACCAGCGAGACGCCCGTTACAACCTTTTAAGGGGGTTTTTTCGGGGGGCGGATGATGATTCGGTGGATGAACTGCAATATGAACGCCTGACGACGTTGACATTGCCCCTGGGTGCCAAGGCAGCCGGACGCACTATCAATTCCTTTGCCTTTCACACGCTCGACGTGCACGTTGTCAGCTTGCGCCATGCAGATGGAAAATCTGCAGCCGTCACCGATAACACGGTACTTAGTCCCGGCGACACGTTGGTGCTGTCCGGAAAAGCCGAGCTGCTGGCTGTAGCGGAACAAAAGTTGCTCAAAGCTTAGGTCACGCTACCACCCCGACACGGGCACAATGCCTGATGTGACCCCCGAACCCTACGCGCCGACTCAACCATGCAAAACACCAGTGTCAACCAGTACCTTCGCGACAACATTCGAACCGTACCGGACTGGCCCACCCCCGGAGTGCAGTTCCGCGACATCACCCCCTTGCTTCAAAATGCGAGGGTCTTCCGCGTCTTGATTGATGCGTTTGTCCACCGCTACATGGACCCTAGCATTCGCCCGGATATCGTGGCCGGACTGGACGCACGGGGATTCATCCTTGGCGCTGTGGTGGCCTACGAACTCAATGTCGGTTTTGTACCGATCCGCAAGAAAGGCAAATTGCCTTTCACGACCGTGGAGGAGACCTATGAACTTGAATACGGGAGTGCAACGGTAGAGTTGCACACTGACGCCGTCAAGCCAGGCGACCGCGTGTTGCTGATCGACGATCTGATTGCCACGGGCGGCACCATGATGGCCGGGAGAAAACTGCTCGAACGCCTCGGTGCCCATGTCATGGAAGGTGCTGCGATCGTTGACCTACCGGAGTTGGGTGGTTCACAGAAACTGCGTGAGTCCGGCCTTGCGTTATTTACCCTCGTGGATTTCAACGGACATTAACGGCGACCACAACCACAACATCAGCCACGCTCTAGTTGAAATCCCCATACTGCGTACCGCTCAATGGGGAAGGCCGGTCATCGAGTTCTGTATCTTCGAAGTTGGGCGGTGGCGCCGGGTTGCGGCGCCCTGAATGCACGATTTCTCCCGGCGCCGAGAGCGCCGCGCTTGCTGGTACCGACGCCAATGCTTGCTTGAACGCCGCCACCTCGTCAGGGTGCAGTGGCTCGTAACCGGTCTTGGGCGTCACAGCAGGCGATTTGACCTCCGGCGACTTGCCCGCCAATGGCGCTGGCGCCGATACCTGCGCACTGCGACTCAGACCCGCAGTGACATGTTCGTTAACACGCCAATAAACAGCCGTTACCAAGATATCGTGGCGGTGTTTCGCATGCTGTGCGATCAGCCCCTCAATTTCGGCCAACCGGGAAGTTTCACCGGCATATAGGCGCGCCAGATCCATCATGATCAAGTACTGGCGGCCCCGTGAATCAAGAGAAAGCACCTTAAACTTGTAGCTGGAAGACAACACACCGGCCTTGATCATGGCTTCACGGACCACGGCGTAAAGCATTTCTCGTCGTTCCAAACGCTCGCTCTTGCGATTCGCAGCACTGCCGGGCGGTGCCATGGGAGACCGGGGACGCCCTTTCCCGGACGAGTTGAACGGTACGGTCGCCTCCACATGACCAAGACCTGAACTTTCCATGGGCGCTGGCAACTGCGCAGAAGGCTTCTTGGAGAACCAGTTGAAGAGCGACATCTTTAGATTTTCCGAGTACGACAACGCAAACAGTGTATGTCAGCTACTTGCCAATACAAAATTTCGAGAAAATGACGCCCAACAAGTCATCTGAGGTGAAGTCGCCAGTGATTGCGTTCAACGCATTCTGGCCTAACCGCAGTTCCTCAGCCAGCAAATCCAGGGCCTGGTTGTCCGTCGACAGGTTTTTCGTCGCAGCATCCAAATGAAAAGTCACCCGTTGCAGAGCCTGCAAATGCCTCTCTCGCGCAATAAACACGCCGCCGCTCTGAGCCTGCCAACCGGCAGCTTCAAGCAGCCTTTGGCGCAAGTGCTCCAGACCGGCACCGGTCTTCGCAGAAATGACGATGCCTGACCCAGGTAAAAGCCCTGAAATGGCATCGGCCTTGTTCCAAACATCGATCACCGGCACGTGTTTTGAGAGTTTTTCGTCAATAGCCCTCGTGATAGCGACGTCAGCAGCTATATATTCAATAGCATCCATCCGTGTCAAGTCGTGCAGAAAGAGCACCGCATCCGCATGCCCGATCGCCTCCCAGGTGCGCGCAATACCCAGCTTCTCGACATCATCATCGCTGGGTCGCAGGCCTGCCGTGTCGACGACGTGGACGGGCACACCTGCTATTTGAATGGTCTGCTGTACTTTGTCGCGTGTCGTACCGGCGATCGGCGTCACGATGGCCAACTCGGCACCTGCCAAGGCATTGAGCAAGGATGACTTGCCCGCGTTGGGCTGTCCTGCGATTACCACCGTAATGCCTTCACGCAACAGCGCGCCTTGTGAAGCGCGTTGCACCACCCGCTGCAAAGCTTGTTGCAAGCGCACCAATTGGCCCTTGGCGTCTGACCGTTCGAGAAAATCAATTTCCTCCTCAGGAAAGTCCAGCGTCGCCTCGACCAACATTCGCAAATGCACCAAGGCCTCACGCAGTGAATGGATTTCCCGCGAAAAAGCACCGGACAAGGATTGCGCCGCACTGCGCGCAGCGGCCTCGGTGCTGGCGTCTATCAAATCGGCAATCGCCTCGGCCTGGGCCAAGTCAATTTTGTCATTCAAGAACGCCCGCTCTGAAAACTCCCCTGGCTGAGCCAATCGCAGGCCAGGCAACCACGCGTGTCCATCGGCTCCTTGGGTCTCGGATCCCGATTCCAGCGCCCGGGCCAGAAGCAATTGCAGTACCACCGGACCACCGTGGGCCTGCAACTCCAGCACGTCTTCACCGGTAAACGAATGTGGCCCCGGAAAAAACAAGGCCAAGCCCTGGTCTATCGCCAAACCGCTCCTGTCGTTAAACGGCAGATAGGTCGCCTCGCGTGGCCGCAACGCGCGACCCAACAGGTGCTCCACCCAAGGCCCCAACCTCTTGCCGCTAACGCGCACAATGCCCACCGCGCCGCGCCCCGGTGCGGTGGCAATGGCGGCTATAGGATCGTGGTGCCGAGCAAGCATAAGAGTCGGAGGAAAGGGTTGTCTTGCCAGGGATACGGTGGAACCGGCTTCGCCGGCCCACTGGTATCGCCACCCTAGGGGGAGGCGCCGCAGGCGCTTCGGGGGGTTACTTGAACTTCGGCAGGTTGAACTGCGGCGGCACACCCATACGGGTATTGATGATCCACTGTTGTGCAATGGATAAGACGTTGTTGGTAATCCAGTACAACACCAGCCCGGCCGGGAAGAAGAAGAACATCACGCTGAAGATCAGCGGCATAAACCACATCATCTTGGCCTGCATCGGGTCCGGCGGCGTGGGGTTCAGCGCGGTTTGCAGCAAGGTCGTCAACGTCATGACCAGAGGCAAGATGTAGAAGGGATCGGGCGACGACAGATCCCTGATCCACAGAATCCACGGTGCGTTGCGCATCTCCACGCTCGACAACAGCACCCAATACAAGGCGATGAACACGGGGATCTGGATCATGATGGGGAAGCAGCCACCCATGGGGTTCACTTTCTCCTCGCGGTAAATCCGCATCATCTCCTGCTGCATCTGCTGCGGGTTGTCCTTGAGGCGCTCACGCATCTCCATGATTTTTGGATTAACTGCTTTCATCTTGGCCATGCTGGCATACGCCTTGGCATTGAGCCAGTAGAAGGCGATCTTGAGCAACACCACCAGTGCAACGATGGACCAGCCCCAGTTCTGGATGAATCCGTGTAATTTCTCGAGCAGCCAGTAAAGCGGTTTGGCCAAAATCGTCAACCACCCGTAGTCCTTGACCAGTTCCAGACCCGGCGCAAGTTTTTCCAGCTCGGTTTCCACTTGCGGACCGGCAAAGAATTTGGCGTCTACCACCTTGCTGGCACCAGGGGCAATGGGCTCCAGTGGAATCAGCATGGTTACCTGGTAACAGCAATCGGGCACAGGAGGAACGGAGTCCACCGTCATCGACAGGTTGCGTTTGATGCCGTCGGGCAAGATCCAGGCGCTTGCAAAGTAATGCTGCACCATCGCGATATACCCATCGCTGGACTCTTTCTCTATTTCGATCTTGTTCTTCTTGATGTCTGAAAATTCAACTTTTTGATACTTCTTGGCGCTGGTGAAAACGGCGGGTCCGGTAAAAGTGGAATAAAAAGACGACTCGCCCGCAGGCTTGTTTCCATCCCTGACCAGACGCAAATACAGTTGCGGGGCAACCGCAGTAGTACCATTGTTGACCACTTCATGGCTTACAGCCATGACGTATGACCCGCGCGACAGCGTATACGTCTTTGCAAGCTTCATTCCGCCGACCTCAGGAGACTCAAAACGGATGGACATTGCATCGACCCCTTCCTTCAGGGCGCGCTCACTGGAAACCAGTTTCATAACCGTCTTGTGAGTAGGCATCTGCCCGGCTTGCGGTCCACCCCATAAACCTGTTTGCGCGACATAGGCGTGGTCTTTGGTGTCATTGAGCAACACAAAGTTCTTGCTTTTGTCCGCCATGTCCGTGTGTTTGAGGAACTCCGTGCGCACCAACGACCCACCTTCGGTATCGAACGTCAGCTTTAACACGTCGGTGGTGAATTCAACACGTTCTTTGGGCGCTGGGGCGACCAGCGATGCTGTCACCGCTTCACCAAGCCCAGGCGCCACAGCCGGCAAAACACCCGCGGCGCCGGGTACGCCAACTGGACTAGTGCCAGGTGCAACACCTGCTGCCCCCAGGGGCGAGGGCGCAGTTTGCTGGGTCGGAGAGGGGAAAAAAGTCGCTTTCTTGCCGTTGTGGATCTGCCATTGGTCCCACAACAGAACCATGGAGAAGCCAAAGACCACCCACAAAATAGTACGGCGAATATCGTTCATGAGCGTTTCTTTTCAGAATGGGAAGAGGGGGTCAGCCAGGCAAACAACCTGGGAACTTCACTGGGCACGGGATCAAGACCGCCGGCGCACCAAGGGTGACAACGCGCGATTCGTGCAGCAGCCAGATAACTGCCGGCCGCCGCACCATGCGACTCCAGGGCCGTGAGAGCATACCTTGAACAAGTGGGCTCGAACCGACAGGACGAGCCCAGCCAAGGGCTCAAAAACAAACGGTATGCTTTGACAAGTTGCACAAGTAGGACACGCATCATTTCGCAACCGTCTCCTGAACTCGCGAAAACAGTTGCAGCAGTTCAGCACGAACGGCCGCTTTAAGCGCATCGGATGTCGCACTCTGAAATTGAGAGCGATCAAACCCGCAGCGCAAGCGCACCAAGTGGGCCCGTGTGGACAATGTGGACTCAAAATCAACACTGACGCTGTAAATCTGCCGCTTGATGGTGTTTCGGGTCACAGCTCGTTTCGCCCATCGCTTGGGCACCATGGCACCCACCCATACAGCGTTCACTGGAAACAATGGCGGGATGTGGCCAGGGAGCGGCTGGAACTCAAGAGCGCAGCAGTGCAAGGCAAAATGCGCCGTCCGGGCCACAGTGTGACCAGCCAAAGCTGCCTGGAACTGGGGCCTGGTTTTCAATCGCTGCACGCTGGTTCTTTGCAAAAACCGCACATCAGCAAAGCTGCGACGTGCATGTGCAGGGATACACCCGCAACCTGCGACTAGACAGCCAGGCGCTTGCGACCTTTGGCGCGGCGCGCATTGATGACCGCACGGCCACCGCGGGTCTTCATGCGAACAAGAAAGCCATGGGTGCGGGCACGACGAATTTTGGAGGGTTGGTAAGTGCGTTTCATTTTGGAATTCCTAACAGGCTCAGTTCCGGGCCACCACCATTCAAAAAACTGTGGTACCCGGTCAAATCGCCCCGAACACGATCAGGGGAACCGCCGATTATGGCAAATTTTCTTAGGCGGGGCAAGACCTTACATCAGGAACGCACCGTAGCACTGTAGGTTTCTGTTGCGTTGCAAAATTGTGGATAAGGTTTTGATAAATTACAATTGAACGTGCAGCAATCCAAAACTATCCACAGAAGCTGAAGAGAATAATGACCGAGGGACACCCATCCAACCCATCACCGTCTACCGGGCTCGACATCGGCCAAAGTCTTTGGCAAAGCTGTGTTGACCAGCTTGCACAGGAACTTCCTGAACAGCAGTTCAACACCTGGATCAAGCCTCTCAGTGCACAAGTACAGGACGACTTCTCCAAGGTGACCATCTATGTCGCGAACCGCTTCAAACTGGATTGGGTTCGGGCGCAATATAGCGGGCGAATTGCGCAGATGCTTGAAAAAATGTACGGGCAAGCGGTTCAGGTTGAGTTAGCGATCACTCCCAGGGAAACCGTTGCAAAAAGATTGGTTACGTCTCCAGTCGTCGAGATGGTTTCGGCGGACGAAATTGTCGTTGCGGGCGAACCCACCCCATCCGGTCTTCCCAAGAACCGGCTCAATAGCAGTTTGACGTTTGAAAATCTGGTCGAGGGAACTGCCAACCGCATGGCCCGTGCCGCGGCCATGCATGTGGCAACCATTCCCGGGCACCTTTACAACCCGTTGTTCATCTACGGCGGCGTCGGCTTGGGCAAGACCCACTTGATGCACGCGGTCGGAAACCGGCTATTGGCGGACAAGCCGGGGTCCAAAGTTCTCTACATCCATGCGGAGCAATTCGTATCGGATGTGGTTAAGGCCTACCAGCGCAAGACTTTTGACGAATTCAAGGAGCGTTACCACTCACTGGATTTGCTGTTGATTGACGATGTCCAGTTTTTTGCCAACAAAGACCGGACGCAGGAAGAATTCTTCAACGCTTTTGAAGCCTTGCTGGCCAAAAAATCTCACATCGTGATGACCAGCGACACCTACCCCAAAGGTTTGACCGACATCCACGAACGACTGGTTTCCCGCTTCGATTCCGGACTGACTGTCGCCATTGAACCGCCAGAGCTGGAAATGCGGGTAGCGATTCTCATCAATAAAGCCCGTGTCGAAGGTACGGAAATGCCCGAAGAGGTGGCTTTTTTTGTAGCCAAGAACGTGCGTTCCAACGTGCGTGAACTCGAAGGTGCGTTGCGCAAAATTCTGGCCTATTCGCGCTTCAATCAGAAAGAAATCTCCATCCAGTTGGCCCGCGAAGCGCTGCGCGACCTGCTGTCCATCCAGAACCGGCAGATTTCGGTGGAAAACATCCAGAAAACGGTGGCCGACTATTACAAGATCAAGGTCGCCGACATGTACTCAAAAAAGCGCCCGGCCAGCATCGCCCGCCCGCGCCAAATCGCCATGTACCTGGCCAAGGAATTGACACAAAAAAGTCTTCCCGAAATCGGAGAATTATTCGGTGGCCGTGACCACACGACGGTGTTGCACGCCGTGCGCAAAATCAACGGTGAGCGCCAACAGATGACCGAATTGAACCAACAACTTCACGTGTTGGAACAAACGCTTAAAGGTTGAACAGGAATAAAGCACCAGCCGACCAAAAGTAGCGCACAAAACTGGGAAAATGGCTGGTTGATAGAAAAACCGGGTATTCGGCGCAAAGAGATGCGACAACAGATACTAAATAAGAGGTAGACATGATAGTTTTGAAGGCTACACAGGACAAAGTCCTCTCGGTACTGCAGTCAGTCGCCGGAATTGTGGAACGCCGGCACACCTTGCCAATACTTGCCAATGTGTTGATGAGCAAAACCGGCACTTCATTGCAGGTCACTACCAGCGACCTCGAAATACAGATCCGCACCACCGCGGAACTCGGCGGCGATACCGGCAACTTCACCACCACCATTGGCGCGCGCAAGCTGATCGACATTCTGCGCACCATGCCAGCCGACCAGACCGTTTCGCTGGAATCCAGCCAGAGCAAGATCATTCTCAAGGGCGGAAAGAGCAAGTTCACGCTTCAAACCATGGCCGCTGAAGACTTTCCGCTAGTGCAGGAATCGGCCAACTTCGGCCCTGTTTTCAGCGTGCCGCAAAAGACATTGAAGAGCCTGCTGAGCCAAGTGTCGTTCGCAATGGCTGTACATGACATCCGTTACTACCTCAACGGTATCCTGTTTGTCGCTGAAGGCAAGACACTCAGCCTGGTTGCCACCGACGGCCACC
>CAZMXB010000048.1:22024-24257 GCA_964569855.1 uncultured Rhodoferax sp. | reverse complement strand
CCTAGAAACAGCAGTTCACTACCCGCAATAGCTGTCTGATCAAGCCCGGGCGCGGGTTTGCGCGAATTTGGCACACTCACCCAATGGGTGAACACAAACGCAGGCCAATGGGAGCCCTTGCCAAGCTCAAAGAAGGAGGCGATCAGCCTCAGGTGGTGGACACGCTAGGCGGGCGTATGCACGTACGCTGGGACGAAGGTGCGGCGGCCACGCCGCACGGCCAGTTGGTCTTTTTCGCGGAGTTTCTGGCCACCACCGGGGTGTTTGAGCGCTGGGTGTCAGCATGTCCTTTGGAATACCGCAGTGGCAATGCACCGGATAAGCGCGACGTGCTGGGCACCTTGATGCTGGGCCTGTTGGCCGGACATCGGCGTTATGCCCATATCACCGCGTTGCGCGGCGACGCAGTGGCCGCGCAGGCGCTTGGCATGAACAAAGTAGTCAGCGAGGACGCGCTACGGCGCGCTCTGGAGCGCATCGATGAAGCAGCCAGCACGGCGTGGATGCGCCCGGCGCTCATGCATTCAGTACGCCAAGCGCTGGACAAACCCTGGGTGCTGGACATCGATGCCACCATCAAGCCGTTGTATGGGCGCCAAGAGGGCGCTGAGCTGGGCTACAACCCGGCCAAGCCTGGACGGCCCAGTCATGTGTTGCACACCTTCTGGGTGGGCAATCTGCGTCTGGTGCTGGATGTGCAGGTGAACTCGGGCAAGCAACACACCAGCGTGCACGCCAAGGCCGCACTGGGGCGCTTGCTCGACGAGTTGGGTGATAAACGTCCAGCCCTGGTCAGGGGCGACTCGGGCTACGGCAATGAAGGCATTTTGCTGGAGTTGGAAAGCCGAGAACAACCCTACCTGCTGCGCTTGCGCCAGACAGCCAATGTGCAGCGCCTGGTGGCCCAGCAGTTCGCCAGGACTGACTGGAGCCGCGCCGACAACCAGGGCTGCCAGATGGCTGAAGACTGGCTCCAACTGCATGGCTGGAGTAAGAAGCGCCGGGTGGTCATCGTGCGCCAACGCCTGCGGGGCGGCATCGCACGCGAGAGGCGAGTTGATGGCAAGCAGTTGCAGCTGGACTTGGCTGGGCCCAGTGTGCTTGAGGGTGAGCGGCTGTGGGAGTACGCGGTGATGGTCACTGACGTGAAGTACCCCTTGGAGGCCATTGGGCAGCTCTACCGTGACAGAGCTGACTGTGAGAACGGATTTGACGAGTTGAAAAACCAGTGGGGCTTGAGTGGCTTTACCACGCAGGACATCAACCGCTGCCAGACCACGGCGCGCGCCTGTGCGCTGGTCTACAACTGGTGGAGTTGGTACTGCAGGACAGCCAACCCAGACGCGCGCATGGAGGCCATCACAAGCCGTCCGCTGTTGTTGGCTGCGGTAGGCACAGTGGCTAACCACGCCGGGCAGACCACGCTTTACCTTACCCCGCTGCATGGCAAGGCCAGCATGCTCAAACCGTTGATCGCCAATATCCGTGCGGCTTTGCAGCATGTTAAGGACACTGCGGAGCAGTTCAAGGTGATAGACCGTTGGGCCGTGCTACTGCGCTATGTGAGCGAAAAGATCGCACCCACACTGGGTACCTTCAGGCCCCCGGATGCGTTGCCGGCGACGGGGTAAATGCCGGTTTTAGGATTACTGTGTTTGGCGCTGGACAGCCTCAGCGCCCAAAGTTATGACCATGTGGAAGTTGTGCTGGTCTGGTTTGGAGCGCTTGCGCCGCCGGTCTTTCCCGCCACTTTGCGTGTGCGAATGGTGCAGGGGCCCGGCCCGCGCAGTGCCAACCTGAACTCGGGAGTGGCTGAAGCGCAAGGAGCCTTCGTCGCGTTTTTGGACCAGGACGATGTCTGGTTGCCCGACCATCTGGCGACATTGTTGCCGGAATTGATGGCCGACGAGATGCTGGATCTGGCGTACGGCGATTACGAGACGGTTGTCTGTCGCAGGACTTCCGCAGGCGTCAGCATCGTCAACCGTGGCCCCCGGCAGGGACAGGACCACCGTCCCGGGCGGTTGCTGGCGGGCAATCACATTGCTTTCAATACCTTTGTTTGCCGGCGGCGGCTGGCTTCAATGTTGAAGTTTGACGAGGCACTGGATGCCTATGAGGACTGGGATTTTCTGGTGCGTGCCGAGCTTGGTTTGGCTACGTTCAAGCGGGTGCCCGAAATTGTGTCGGAGTATCGGGTTTACCCGGCTGAAGGCGAGGCAGATGATTTGCA
>CAZMXB010000048.1:6716-21924 GCA_964569855.1 uncultured Rhodoferax sp. | reverse complement strand
CCTGATTCCCCGGCAGGTGGGCGGCGACCCGGTCAGCGCACTGGCGGGCCGCGCCATGCAAGGCCCGTGCATCGCCGTGGTCTTTCCCGTGTGTGACCCCGAACCGGCCTTTCTGGCGGAGGCCGTGCACTCGGTGATGCGGCAAACCTACCCCCACTGGCAACTATGTATTGCCGATGATGCAAGCCAACTCCCGGCGGTGTTGGCCATGCTGGATGGACTGGCGGAGCAGGCCAAACGGGAACCCCGCCTGCGCATCGTGCGGCGGACCACGCGCGGAGGAATTGTGGCCGCCAGTACATCGGCGATTGCCCATGCAGACGCACCCTGGCTTGCCTTTTTGGACCACGACGATCGCTTGCACCCCGATGCCTTGCTGGAAATGGCCGCCGAGATGGCATTGCAACCCGATCTGGAGTGCCTGTACACCGATAGCCGAACCATGGACCGCAATGGGGTCGTTTTGCACACGTTCAGCAAACCCGAATGGGCGCCTGAAACGCTTCTGCACCTCAATTACATCAACCACTTCAGCGCCGTGCGACGGGATGTCTTTGACGCTGTGGGTGGACTGCGAGCCGGTTACGACGGTAGCCAAGATTGGGATCTGTGGTTGCGGCTGTCCGCCAGACCCACGCTCCAGGTTGCCCATCTGGCGTTGCCACTTTATGACTGGCGTGCCACAGAAACATCGGTTGCGTATGCCATGGCGGCCAAGCCGTATGTGCTGGATGCGGCATGCCGCTGTACCACCGCCTACTTGCAGGCCAAAGGTTTGGAGGACGTGCGGGCGGAAGGCAAGGCGCGCCAGTCGGGCTTGCGCTACACCTGGGCACCGGGTCTGTTGCCCTTGACAGTGATCGTGCCGACCCACCGCAATCCGGCCGATCTGGCACGGCTGTTGACGTCGTTGCTTGCCAGCGGTTACCCGGATCTGCAACTGGTGCTGATTGCCAACAATGTGGCGGATGACGATTCGCTGACCCATGCGCAGCTGGACCGCGCACGCGCGCAACCCGGTTGGCAGGTGGCGGTGGACAACCGGGCCTTCAACTGGGCCGAACTCAACAACACGGCAGTGGCAAGAACCAACACTCCCGCGTTGCTGTTCCTGAATGACGATGTGGAATTGGTGGGCGAGGGCAGTTTGCAGCGGCTGGTCAGTTATCTGATGCTGGACCCCAAGATCGGCGCAGTGGGTGCACGTTTGTTGCATGGGGTCGAGCAGGGTGGTGGCGTGCAACACGATGGTGTGGTGACCGAGCAGGGCTGGATCGCCCGTAACATTGACTGTGAGATTGACGGCACCGGGCTGGGCATGCCGCGTAACGCGTCTGCCGTGACGGGTGCCAGCCTGCTGACCCGGCGTGTTTGTTTTGACGAGGTAGGCGGCTTTGACGAACGTTTCCGGATGTCCTACAACGATGTGGACTATTGCCTGCAATTGCGGGCCAATGGCTACCGTGTGGTGCAGGCCAGCGACGTCGAGTGGGTCCACCGCGAGTCACGCACCCGGGGCGCCCTGGACAGTGATGGCAAACGCGAGTTGCTCGCCCGGGAAGGCCACCTGATGCGCGAAAAGTGGGGCAATTTTCTCGACGAGAAGTTTCGCCTGATTTACCGCGGCCGGTTCACCACCACGCGCATCATCCATGTCCCAACAGAATGATTTGATGGACTTGACGCCCACAGTCCGTCCTGTCAGCCCATCGGACTGGGATGCAGTTCGCAGACTTCACGGTCGGGTAGCGTGTGTCTACCGTTCGCCTTCAGCGTGGCACTGGCGCTACGGGGATGCGCAGGTCGGCACGCCCTCAAGCACCGGAGTTCTGGCCCTTGCCGCCAATCGACAGGTTGCCGCGTTTGTGGGCGGGCAATACCGTTGGGCATGGTCGGGAGGCCAACGCGTCCAGGTTCTGGTGCTGCACGACCGTTTTGGGCCGGTGCGGCAAACGATAGAGGCGCATGCCTTTGATGAAACCCTTTTGTCCCGGTGTTATGACAAACTGTTTGAACGAAGCCACGGCCTGGAGAACCCGACTGCTGCACTCAGTTTCGACCCCTACGCAATTGACAGCGACCCTAGCGGCAGCAACATCCATGCGGCGGACATCGTATGGCGTGTATGCAACCTGTCACCACTGGGCGACGCACCAGGATGCACTTGCCTGGTGCGGCCTACCGACTTTTCCGAACCGGGCTGGGACCAACTGTGCCAGGCAGCTGCTGGAAGCTCCGTCACCAGCTTGCTGAAAGACCGGGCTTATTTGGCGTGGCGCTTTGTCCGACACCCGGGTGAGGGGGCGTCTGAACACAACCCTTACTGGCGATTTGCCTTTTGGTCGGCTGGTTCGTCGGGCCCTTTGGGCGTCTTGGTGCTGCGGCCAGGCGAAAATCGAGTGGCCATGCTGGTCGATGCCATTTGGCCCGAGCATTTGCAAGTGTTGCGCGATGGCATGCGCCAGGTTGCAGACTTTTTGATGGCACGGGGCGTACGGTCCATCCGTACCGCAGTCACCGCCGCCAATCCCGGCTTGGCCTACTTGCATAGCCTGGGATTCACCGCGACGCAGGCCTTGCAAACAGAACCCCGAACGGTACAGATAGATGGCGAGGGAGTACTACCCGGCGCGCCATGGAGTGTCACTTTGGGCGACAGTTTGCTATATTGAGCCATGTCAAATTTCAATTGGTCTAGTACTTTGCGTAAATTCTTCTACCCGCTGCTGTGTTTCCTGGTCAATTTACTGTTCAGCGCATCGGTTCACGCCCAGTTGTTGGATGACAAGGCGCTTTACAACTGGGCCGAGGCTACCTACCCGACCCTGTTCCCCGGCCCCGTTGCCGACCAACAAGCGGGTGCCTTCACCTATCGTTATTACCCCAGCACCCAAAACGCCCTGGGCGTCTCTGATGGGGTGGTTTACGCGTTGGGACCGTTCAGCAACTTCGCCTTGTTCCGCATTGATACGCTGGCGGCTTTTCAGTGCCTGGTTTATCCCGGTCGATGCGCTGCTGCAGTTGCCGACCTGGGTGTGGCCAGTCTGCACTACGGGAATACGGCCACGTTCACGTTGATCGGCAGCGGCCTGGATCAAACCGGTCTGACCTTTTCGATAGGCAAATGTTCTGCCCCGCGCCTTGTTGCCAGTGTGGACACCAGAACGAAAAATATCAGCTGCAATGTGACAGGTGTTGGGGCGGTGCTGGTTGAAGTGAAGAACAGCACCGGTGCCGTCTTGCTCTCGCGCACCCTCACCGTGCCCGAGCCCCAGGTGAAATTGCAAACCAGCCGGGGCGACATCGTGGTGCAGCTCAACCCTACGTTCGCACCCGCGACCGTCAACAATTTTCTGGCTTACGTGAATACCGGTTTCTACAACGGAACGTTGTTTCACCGCGTCATACGCGGCTTTGTTGCGCAAGGGGGCGGATATACCACGGGTCCCGTCAACAAGTCGCCCACTTTGCCTCCCATCAAGCTTGAGTCGGCTAACGGCCTGAGCAATGTGCGCGGCACCATTGCCATGGCGCGCACGGAGGTGCCAGATTCCGCCACCTCGCAGTTCTACTTCAATCTGGTGGACAACCCGGGGCTAAATTACGCCAGTGCCGCGTCTCCGGGATACGCGGTATTCGGTACGATTGTGCAAGGACTGTCTGTCGTGGATGAGATTGCAATCCTGCCGGTTACCACGACGCCGGGAGGATTGACCAATGTGCCGGTGACGGAAGTGGTGATTCTTGGGTCGCAGCAGGTGCAATAGAGCGGATGCGGCACCATGTTAAGCCTGTCCAAACGCTGGTATTGGCTGCTTCTTGGATTGCTTGGACTGCTGTGGATCGGGCGCGCAGCGGTGGCCGCGACACCCATGGTCTCTTTGGGCTACCAGCACTCCGTGGCCTTGCGCAGCGACGGTACGGTAGTGGCCTGGGGCTCGGACCAGGCGGGTCAAATCGGTACCGGTCGGGAGAACTTTGAAACCCGACCCGGGGCGGTGACCGGCCTGGGCACGGTGCACGGTATCGGCGCTGGTGTCACCCATGCGTTGGCCGTGCTCGCCGACGGGTCGGTCTGGGCCTGGGGCAGCAATGAATCGGGCCAGGTGGGTGAGCCGCCCGGCACTGACAGACCCAGCCCCGTGCGCGTTAATGGCATCAGCAATGCAACCGAGGTTTGTGGTGGGGATGCGTTTTCTGTGGCGCTGAAAACGGATGGCACGGTCTGGGCATGGGGCAGTAATTACCGCGGTGCGCTGGGCAATGGCACCCGCGACGACTCCAGTTCCCCGGTCCAGGTGAGCGGGTTGGATGGTGTGGCCTCGGTCGCTTGTGGCCTCAGCCATGTCGTGGCCCTGCGCCTGGACGGTACGGTCTGGGCCTGGGGTTCCAATGACGAAGGTGAACTCGGTGATGGCTCCACCACGATGCGGCTGAAAGCCGTTCAAGTGACCGGTCTTTCCAATGTGAGAATGGTGACAGCGGGGCAATACTTCGGGGCCGCGCTCAAGGTGGATGGCACCGTTTGGGAATGGGGGGTGCGCGATGGCTACGCCAGTCCGCATGGAGCCCCCCGCATGGTGCCGGTGCAGGCGACGGGTGTTGCAGGTGCGGTGGCCATTGCTGCGACATTGAACAGCTTCTGGCTGCTCGCCATCCAGGCCGATCACAAGACCTGGTGGAACTGGCAGACCAGCACGCCACCCGAGATGAAGGCGCCCGTGGGCAACCTGCAATCCGTGGTGGCGGGCTACGGCCAGTTTTTCTTTGTCACGGCCGAGGGAATCGTGCTGGCTGGCGGTGGCGGTGGATTTGGCAGCCTGGGCGACGGCACGACCAACTACCGCGATGCGCCTGAACCGGTAGCCGACATTACCAACATCGTTCAGGTGGCGTCCGGCGGGTGGTTCGGTTTGGCATTGGACTCCAGCGGACGGGTCTGGAGTTGGGGGCTGGACGCTTCAGGCCAATTGGGACGGGGACGCATCCTGGGCCGGTCCACCCCCCAGGTGGTCGCCGGGCTCAGCCGCATTGAAACCCTCGCGGCTGGTCACCACCACAATCTGGCCGTGGATCTGGATGGGAGCGTTTGGGCTTGGGGCGACAACGGTTATGGCCAGCTTGGGGACGCCAGCTATCAGAACAAGTCAACCCCGATTCGCCTGGACGCCATCAACAATGTCCAAGCCGTGGCAGCGGGTGCCTATTACTCGTTGGCACTTAAACGTGATGGCACGGTCTGGCAATGGGTCGGCATGCTGGACGGCCAGTTTGAGCAACCTGCAATCCCGAACCGCATGTTGGACGGCGTGGTCGCCATGGCCGCAGGCCCCGTTCACAGCCTGGCATTGAAGGCCGATGGCAGCGTCTGGGCCTGGGGTGTCAACAATGCCGGTCAACTGGGGGATGGCTCCAAAATCAACAGGGCACGGCCGGTACAGGTTGCGGGATTGGCCGACATTCGGATGATTTCAGCGTCGCAGACCAGCAGCTATGCTGTCAAAGCCGACGGCACGGTGGTGGCCTGGGGCGACAACACGCGTGGCCAGTTGGGTGATGGAACCACTACAGAGCGGCTCTCACCGGTCGCCGCAGTGGGGCTTGACGGTGTGGCTGAAATCGCAGCCGGGCTGTCGCATGTACTGGTGCGCAAATCCGATGGTTCGGTCTGGGGGTGGAGTTGGGACTATGAAACTTCTGGTGAATTGGGCGCGGGCCTTGGAAGCGGCGCACCCTCGTTGGCAGCGCAACTGACGCGTGTGGAAGGTATTGTCCAATTGGCAGCGGGTGCCCAGGTGTCTGCCCTGGTGCGGTCCAGCGGCCAGGTGTTGCTAGGTGGAAAGAACTACATCGGCCAGTTGGGCGACGGCACGTTTTCCACGCACCCGTCCCTCGTGTTGGCAGTCAACCCCCAACTGGACGGTTTCCTGCAATTGCAATCGGGCGGTGCAGCCACTGCACCCGGCGAGTTGCAAGTGCCATTTTTTGTTTCGGCGACCGGCGGCATCGTCAACACCAGCGCCACGGTTACCACCTCCACGCAGTTCAATGCGGTAGATATGGGCGTGGCGGGCTCCGTCTTTGTCACGGCACGGGTGCCGGTTGCAACACTCGGTACCGTGCTGAATGCCTCGGAACGACGCCGTGCCTTGTTGCAGCCGTCGACAACCTCGACCAACGCAACGGTATTGGTCCAGTTGACCGGCAGTGGCTGGCAGGCAGTCATCAACGGCCAGTTGATTCCCTATGTCAGTGGTGTGTTTGGGGGGCAATTGGCAACGCAGAGCATCTTGAGCAACACCAACACGAGCCAGATCAAAGGTGCCGAATTCTGTGTGGGTTATGGGCTGACAGCGCAGGAGATGATCGCGACCGGTCGCATCCGCACGGTCGCAACCATCCCCGGAACTGCAGATCCGTCGCTACCGGCAGGGCTGAATTGCCTGGGCAACACCACCACGTCACCGAACGATTTGAACCGTTTGCAACTCAATTGCCTGTTTGATGCGGCCGAAGACCGTTTTCCCAGCCTGCTTGCGCCGCGCCGACCGCTCACGCAGACTATTGGCCCGTACAGTTACCGCTACTACGCAACACAACGGAGTTACATCGCCTATTCGTCCAGCGATGCCCATTTGTTATTCGTGGATGGCCCCGCCACCCCGCTCGATCTGGGGCTGGCTGCGCCCTTGGCATTGGGTGTGGGGTGCCGGTGAGGCCGTTCGGCGGCGTCGGTTGCCTATGCGATAAACTTCGCCCCTTCTGCCCCAGGGCCACAGCTCGTCGCCAACTGCGCACGCCAACCAATCCAAGCAATGATTGATCCCCAGTCGGAATCCTTACTGCGGCGGGAGCGCATGTCAGTCCCGGCGCTGTCGGCCGTGGTAGTGGTCCACTTTGGTTTATTGTGGATCGCCCTGCAGTCGACTCCAGCCTTGCAGGTGACCCGCAAGCTGGTATACCAAATGCTGACCCCGACCCCGATTACGCGTCTGGTCGAACCGGTTCCCAGCAAGGCGCACATCACGCCCCGCGTTGCCAGGACAGAGCGTGGCCCCATTTCTCCCCAAAGGGTGGTGCAGGCACCGAAAGCGGTGCAAATACCAGCGGAAAAAGTGCCGGAACCGGTCGCCGACCCCACCCCGCTCAAGCGCACCGCGCCCGTTGTGCAAGAGACGGTTGCACAGTTGCCGATTCCAGAACCGATCCCGGTCCCGTTACCTGAGACCGCACCACCGCCTGCGCCCACTCCGTTGCCCACCCCTGAGCCAGCGCCGACGCCCGCACCAGCACCAACGCCTGCGCCTGCGCCTGTGCCAGCACCTGCACCAACACCAGCGCCGACGCCCGCACCAACGCCTGCGCCAGCGCCTGCGCCAGCGCCAGCACCAGCACCAGCACCAGCACCTGCGCCTGCGCCGGTTCGCGCAGCGGCCATCACTCCGGTAGAAAGGCCTGCTCCGGCTGGTGGTGCGCCGGCCGTCGGGGCCGCAAGCGCGAGCCCGCCGATAGCACCCTCGACGGCCCCCGGTGCGGCAACGGGGGCCGGACCCAACTATCCGTATCTGATGAACCGTCAGCCCCGACAAAAGAGCTTTGCCGAGCTGGCCAACGAACAACTGAACCCCGGTGGGCGCAAGGATAAATTTGTTGCCGCCATGGAAGGGGCGCAAATGCCTGATTGCCTGGGCAACAACCAGGCCGGCCAAGTGGCCCAGGGGCAAGTCAATTTCAACGGGCTGTTTGCCGCACCGGCCATTGCGGCCCAGGCGCTGCAGGGCAAATGCAAGTAACTTTTTGATAGGAAGACCGGCAATGAACCCAAGAACTTCGCAAACCACGGCGCACCCTGCATCGCAACCCTGGAGGCATCTGGCCTGCATTGGCGTCTTGGCACTGGCGTGCGTCAGCGGGCCAACCGCTTTTGCGCAAGCACCCCCGCCACCCACCGGCACCGTTGTGCCTGCGGTACCTGCCATCGCAGACGGTGTGGCAGCCGCAGGCGCCAGTGCCGGCATGGCCTCTGCCAACGGTGCTGCGGTGTCCAACCCCTATGGCCTGCGCGTGGTGTGGGCGCAGGGGGATCCGGTGTCACGCACAACGCTGGTCCTGCTCGCATTGATGTCGTTGTTGAGCTGGTACGTCATCGTCGCCAAACTGTTGTCGCAGAGCCAGCAGGCTGCCCAGGCACAGGCGGCGCGGCAGGCATTTGCCAACGCCGATTTCATTGGCAGCGGTGCAGCGGCAGTTCCAAAGGGCAGTCCATTCAGTGTGATCGTCGAGTCTGCATTGAGTGCCCAACGCCTGCACGAACGCCTGAGCAGTCAGGTCGATATTGGATCGTGGTTGAGCCAGGACATTGTGCGCAACGTCAGCACGCTGCAAATGCGCATGCAATCCGGGTTGTCGGTGTTGGCCACGATTGGCTCTACTGCACCGTTTGTCGGCCTATTCGGGACCGTCTGGGGCATTTACAACGCCCTGGTGACAATAGGTTCGACCGGCCAGGCGTCCATCGACAAGGTCGCCGGCCCAGTGGGTGAGGCCCTGATCATGACCGCTTTGGGCCTGGCAGTGGCGGTACCGGCAGTGCTGGGCTACAACTGGCTGGTGCGGCGTAACCGTTTGGCTTTGCACAATGTGAAAGGTTTTGGGTCCGATTTGCACACACTCATGTTGATTGACATCGAGAAGACCCAGCGGGTCAGAGCGGCCAGACGCGCCCCCCATTGAGCCATGGCCATCAACTTTGAAGCCACCGAAGACGGTCTTGCCGGTGAGGACGGCGACGACAGCATGCTGTCCGACATCAACACCACGCCGCTGGTAGATGTGATGCTGGTGCTGTTAATTATTTTTCTGATCACGATACCGGTGGTCAATGCGGCAGTTGCCGTGAACCTGCCGCGCGAAACCAACCAATTGCGCCAGGCGCTGCCGGAAACGGTGATTGTGTCGGTCGATGCCAGCGGCGCCAATTATTGGTTTGACGCCAAGCTGGCCAGCAACGACCTGCTGCAAGAGCGCCTGGCGCGCGTAGCGCGCCAGCAACCCCAGCCCGAGGTCCATATTCGTGCCGATGCCCGCTCGGACTACGCCGCAGTGGCCCGTGTGGTTTATGCCTGCCAGGTGGCCGGCATTGCACGAATCGGCTTTCTGACCGAGCCTCCTGTTTCACCCTGAGCGCGCTACACCATGGCCATTGATTTTTCTGATGTTGAAGACGGCGACGAAGGCCTGGCCGCGCCGACCATGAATACCACCCCCCTGATCGACGTGTTGCTGGTATTGCTGGTGATGCTGATCATCACCATACCGATCCGTCTGCATTCGGTCAGCATGGATCTTCCGGCCGGTCTTCCGCCAACTGATGCAGCCATCCCGGTCGTGGTCCGCCTGGAAGTGTCGGCCGCGAATCAGGTGTCCTGGAACGGAGCAATGGTTGCAGACCGGGCCATGCTGGAGCTACTTTTTCAGGCAGCGGCCAAAGAGCAAGAACCGCCCGAGATCCACGTGCGTGCAGACCCCAAGACGAAGTACGACACGGTGGCCGCCATTTTGACTCTGGCCCAGCAGCAAGGTCTGCAGAAGATTGGCGTAGTTGGCCTTGAGGTATATGCCAAGCCATTGGCCGCCGGGGCACCCGTTCTTTAGCGCCTAGCTGTTTGCCTGCGCCTGGGTTGCAAAATTGAGCAGTAGTTTGTCCTGCTGTGTGAGATTCCTGAAGGCCAGGCCAATGAAGTAACTGGGGTCATTCGCTGACCGGTGGTTGTGGCAAATGCTGGCCGTCAGATTCACTTGGGACGGTGTATTGTCAAACGTGACCTCAATACACAGTTCAATCAGATCACCCACGGTAGACAGTGTCGATCCGGTTTTGATCATGGCGCCGTGCATGCTCAAGTCCACCAAGTCGGCGTTCAACGGTCCGTTCGCAGGCACTTCGCCTTTAGCCGGAACCCGCACCGTGGTCGGCCATGACGTTTTGGTCCGCATGGACTGCCGGACCACGCGGGCGTCAACCTGCTCCGGGTAGGCCAGCAGGGCATACGCGAAAGGTTTTTGAAACGTCTGCAAGACTTTGCTCAAAAACGAGAACTCATACCGCCCGGTAAAACCGCGCACGACACAAATTTCACCTTCGTCCAGTTCGGTTTTGACCCCGTCTGGACCCAGCGGGCCCACCATGACACCCTTGCTCTCAATCGCGCCAAAAAACTGCGACTCTTTTTTGCTCGCACCCTCCACCAGACGGCGGGTTTGCAGCGCCATGCCGGTGCGCAGCCCCAAGGCCTTGAGTGGCATTCGGCTCACGCCAGCTTCGGTTTGTTCGTCTTGGATCATGGAAGGTACTTTCGGCTGTTGAGACCCCCCGAATGCGGGAAACGGGTTATCAAAGGGCTATTGCAAATCGCGTTCTGGATAAGATGGTACACCGTCGTCCCGAACAATCCCCTGGTCGGGCGATTGCCCCGTTTAGGAGTTCTCCATGAAATCGCATTCCAACCGTCTCCAGCAAATGGTGCTTGCTGCAGGTCTCGTCGTGCTGGCTGGTTGCGCTGCCGTGAAAGACACAGCGTCGTCGACCCCGTCGACCAAAGTCCCGGCCTTTGCCATTGTGGATGAGCAACTGGTGCAAGGTGAAATAGTTTTCCACGCAGACCACACCGGGGCCATCGACCTGCGGCTGATCATGGATGGGAGGGTCGAAGGCAGGCCGGCCGGAAAACCGATCTTGTCCAGTTGCGTGGGCCGTTTGCGCCATACGGCGACCCAACTTGGTGCCATCGACCTGCGCTGCAACGATGGTGCGTTGGCCGACGTGCCCATGACTTTGATCGGTGACACCCGGGGTTATGGGCACGGCTACACGGCGGCTGGCCTGGCCAGTGTGGTTTTTGGCTTCACACCGATGGAGGCGCGTGCGCACCTGACGACGCCGCCCAACAAACAACTGCTGGTACGTTCTGGCCCCGAAAGGCTGGAGCTCAAATGAGGGCTAAGGCAGTCCGCGGGCCAATACCATGAATGAACGGGTTGAATGTGTCGTGATCGGCGCAGGTGTGGTCGGCCTGGCGGTGGCCAGGGCCCTGGCGCTGGTCGGCCACGAAGTGCTGGTTCTGGAAAGCGGTTCAGCCATTGGCACCCAGACCAGCTCGCGCAACAGCGAAGTAATCCACGCCGGCATGTACTACCCCACCGGTTCCTTGAAGGCCCGTCTTTGTGTACGCGGCAAAGCCCTGTTGTACGACTACTGCGCTGCGCGAGGCGTCTCACACCAGCGCTGCGGCAAACTGATTGTGGCCACAAGTCCGGGCCAACTGGAGCAGCTCGGCAGCATTCGTATGCGCGCCGAGGCCAATGGCGTGAGCGACCTGGCCGTGCTGGAGCGCGCCGAGGCGCTGACCATCGAGCCGGCGCTGCAGTGTGTTGGCGCATTGTTTTCACCGTCCACCGGCATCATCGACAGCCATGGCCTGATGCTGGCCCTGCTGGGTGATCTTGAAAACGCAGGCGGAGTCCTTGCACTTAATTCGCCTCTAGCCCTCGCAGAATGTGCGCAAGACGCTATAGAAGTGATAGCGAGTGACGGCACGCGTCTGGTGGCCCGAATGGTGGTCAACGCAGCCGGTTTGCAGGCACCAGCCCTTGCGCGGCGTTTTGCCGGGCTTGACGCAGGCCACATACCGCAGGCGTTCTTCGCCAAGGGCAACTACTTCACACTGACCGGGCGTTCACCGTTTTCCCACCTGATCTACCCGGTCCCGGAGGCAGCGGGCTTGGGCGTGCACCTGACGCTGGATCTGGGCGGTCAGGCGCGTTTCGGCCCGGACGTGCAGTGGGTGGACTCGCCCGACGACACCCGTGTCGATGCGACGCGCGGTGACGCTTTTTACGCCGAGGTACGCAGATACTGGCCCTACCTGCCCGACGGTGCGCTGCAACCGGCCTATGCTGGCATTCGCCCCAAAATCAGCGGCCCGGGCGAGCCCGCACGCGACTTTTGCATCCAGGGTCCCCAGGACCACGGTGTGCCCGGGCTGGTGAATCTGTTTGGGATTGAGTCGCCGGGTTTGACGAGCTGTCTGGCGATTGGCGAGTTGGTGACTGGATTACTTAGGTGAGTGGCCGTAAGCCTTGATCGCCAAAGCCGAATCCTTCACCAGTTGCGGCCCCTTGTAGATCAGCCCGGTGTAGATCTGCACCACATCCGCTCCGGCGCGAATCTTGTCGACCGCGTCCTCGGCGCTCAGGATGCCGCCCACACCAATGATCGGAAACTTTGGCCCCAGCGCGGCGCGTAACTCGGCAATCACCCGGTTGCTGGCTTCGCGGACCGGCGCGCCAGACAGGCCGCCCGCTTCTTCAGCGTGTGGCAGCCCCTTGACCGCGTCGCGGCTCAGTGTAGTGTTGGTGGCGACCACGCCGTCCATGCCGTGGCGCACCAGCGTTGCGGCAATCACGGCCACTTGGGCGGCGTCCAAATCCGGTGCGATTTTTACAAAAATGGGGATGCGTTTGCCATGTTGCTGTTGCAGGGCCTCACGCCGCACGGCAATGGCCCCTAGCAGGGCGTCCAGTGCCTCGTCGCTTTGTAATGCCCGCAAATTCTTGGTATTGGGGCTGGAAATGTTGACCGTCACGTAGTCCGCGTGGGGGTAGACGCCGTCCAGGCCGATCAGGTAGTCGTCAGTGGCGTTTTCGATCGGCGTGACCGCGTTTTTGCCGATATTCAGGCCCAACAGCATGCCCGGCGTGCCTTGGCGGCGCAGGGCGGAACGCTGCACATTCGCAAGAAACGCGGCCAGGCCCTCATTGTTGAAACCCAGCCGGTTGATCAGGGCCTGGGCCTTGGGCAGGCGGAACAAGCGGGGTTTGGGATTGCCGGGCTGCGCCTTGGGCGTGACGGTGCCCACTTCGACAAAACCGAAGCCCATGGCACCCAAGCCGTCGATACAGCGGGCGTTTTTATCCAGGCCGGCGGCCAGACCGACGCGGTTGGGGAACTTCAGGCCAGCCAGTTCGATGGGGTCATCCACCCGCGCATTGCCATAGACGCCTTGCAGCGGTGTGCCCTGCAGCCTGGCGATGCCCGCCATGGTCAGTTCATGGGCGACTTCCGGGTCCAGCTGGAAGAAAACACTACGGGCCAGACCATAAGGGACAAGAGACATCGGATAATTCCTGCTGAATTTGAATAACTCACCGGATTTTCGCTGATGACCCACGCCACCCCTGCGCCAAACCCCACGACGTCCCCCGCGCTGAGTCAGGACGAACTCAAGACCCTGGTGGGACAGGCCGCATTGCAATACGTGGTTCCAGGTGACATCGTGGGCGTTGGCACCGGTTCCACGGTCAACAAGTTCATTGACGCACTGGCCTCCATGAAGGACCAGATCAAAGGCGCGGTGTCAAGTTCGGTGGCCAGCACGGAGCGTTTGAAAGCGCTGGGAATCCCGGTTTTTGATTCCAACGATGTGCCCCGCCTCGGAGTCTATATTGACGGCGCCGATGAGATCGATGGGCACGGCAACATGGTCAAGGGCGGCGGGGCTGCGCTGACGCGTGAGAAAATTGTGGCTGCCCAGTCGGACCGATTTGTTTGTATCGCCGATGAATCCAAACTGGTGCACACGCTGGGGGCCTTTCCGCTACCGGTTGAGGTGATACCCATGGCAACCCGACGGGTCATAGCGCAGTTTGCCGCCAAAGGGGGCAGCGCTACGCTACGGCTCAAGGATGGCAAACCGCTGGTGACCGACAACGGCCTGTACCTTGTGGATGTCACCGGTTTGCAGATTTCCAATCCACTGGCTTTTGAGGCCGAGGTTAGCCAATGGCCGGGTGTGGTGACGGTCGGCGTGTTTGCGTTTCAGCGCGCGCAGGTTTGCCTGCTCGGGACCGCCAGCGGCGTCAAGACGCTGACTTTCTAACCCGTCCCGGGGTCTGGTACTTCAAGTTGCCACTGGTGCCGCTCTAAAAGGTTATGCCCGCCGGATTGGATGGGGTGGGAGGCGGTGGTTCGTAGCTGGGTTCGGCCTGTGCAGCCGGCGGTTTTTCTTCCGTTTTCCCGGGCGCTGGTGCCTTTTGCACCGTCACCAGAGGGGTTGCCGCCGCTAATTTGTAGTTGGGTGGCAGCACAGAGGACCTGGGGTAACCGGCTGCATCCAGATACTGCGTCCATTCCTGGTCCGACAGCCCCTTGATCTTTTGACCACCGATGGTCAGGTAGGGCAAGGAGTTGTCGCCCGTCAGGCGTTGCAGGTAGTCACGGTCTTCCTGGGTGCTGACGGTGCGTTCGTTGAAGGGCACCCCCCGGGACATCAAGAACGAACGCCCGGCATCACACGGGCCGCACTTGGCCGTGGTGTACAACACCACCGGATATTTGGCAACAACCTGTCGCAGTTCGAACGGCAAGGCGGAGCCGGTGCTATCGGTCTTGGCGCCTACACCGGTACTGGCCACTTTGCCTTGTTCGGCAGTGACGGGTGGCTTGTCGGAGAAAGTGACCTTGCCATCTGCCCCCACGATGCGATAAATCGTTTGTGCCTGGACCCCGCTGGCGCCAAGTATCAGCGCGGCGCTGCCCAATAGCAATGCGATCGAGTGGTGTTTCATGTGCGTGCTCCTGTCGTCTTCAATAACCATAGTGTTGCACAGGCACGTGCAAGTCCGCTTTAACCCCGCTTACGCTGCCATGCCCTGGTGGCGCAACAGAGCGTCCAGCGTGGGCTCACGGCCCCGAAATGCCTTGAACGACTCCATCGCCGGGCGGCTGCCCCCGGCTTCGAGTATGGCTTGGCGGTATTTTCTACCAGTTTCAAGGTTTGGCAATCCGTCCGGCCCAGCGGTTTCTTCAAAGGCCGCGTAGGCGTCGGCGCTCAACACTTCCGCCCACTTGTAGCTGTAATAGCCCGCTGCGTAGCCACCGGCGAAGATATGGCTAAAGGTGTGGGCTGCACGGTTCCACTGCGGCGGGTGCACCACGGCGACTTCGGCGCGCACCTGGTTCAACAGGGGCAGGAAATCGTCCTGTGGGTTGTGGGAGGTATGTAACAGCATGTCGAACAGTGCAAATTCGATCTGGCGCAGGGTTTGCAGGCCGCTCTGGAAATTGCGCGCTGCCACCATCTTGTCAAACAGCGTACGGGGCAAGGGCTCACCACTCTGCACATGGGATGTCATGTGGCGCAGCACATTC
>CAZMXB010000048.1:0-6616 GCA_964569855.1 uncultured Rhodoferax sp. | reverse complement strand
ACGGGGCAAGGGCTCACCACTCTGCACATGGGATGTCATGTGGCGCAGCACATTCCACTCCCAGCAGAAGTTTTCCATGAACTGGCTGGGCAGTTCCACCGCGTCCCACTCGACGCCGCTGATGCCGGACACGTCGTGCTCGTTCACCTGGGTCAGCATGTGGTGCAGGCCATGGCCGAACTCATGGAACAGGGTGATGACGTCATCGTGCGACAGCAGTGCGGGCTGCTTTTTGCCGTCGACTTCCACTCCATCGGCAAAGTTGCAGACCAGCTGTGCCACCGGTGTCTGCACCTGTTGGGTGTCGGGGCGCAGCCAGCGGGTGACGACTTCATCCATCCAGGCACCGCCGCGTTTGCCGTTGCGTGCCGTCGGGTCCAGATAGAACTGGCCTACCAGATGTGTGCCTTGCGGCCCGGTGCGTTCAATCCGGTAGAACTCCACATTCGCGTTCCAAACGGGTGCCTGGTCGCGCGTGATGACGAGATCAAACAGCGTCTCGGCAATCTTGAACAAGCCGGCCAGAACCTTGGGGAATGTGAAGTACTGTTTGACTTCCTGTTCGCTGAAGGCGTAGCGCGCTTCCTTGAGTTTTTCGCCGATATAAGGCCAATCCCAGGCTTGAGGGTCGGCCAGTTGCAGGTGTTCACGCGCGAAGGCGCGCATATCGGCCAGGTCCTGCTCGGCAAAGGGACGGGCCTTGGCACCCAGATCACGCAGGAAGCTGATCACGGCTTCCGGTGACGATGCCATTTTGGGTACCAGGGACAGCGACCCGAAGTTGGGATAACCCAGCAGAGCCGCCTCTTCCTGGCGCAAGCTCAGGATCTCGCGAATGCCCTGGGTGTTGTCATATTTTTGGGTGGCCGCATCGGCCTGGTCAGAGGCCCGCGTCACGAAGGCACGGTACATCGTGGCACGTAGCTCACTGCTGTGGGCGAACTGCATGACTGGCAGGTAGCTCGGCATCTTGAGCGTGAGTTTGTAGCCTTCTTTGCCTTCGGCTCCGGCGGCGGCCAGCGCCGCTTGCTGCACGTCCTCGGGTACCCCGGCCATCTCCGCTGCTGCGGCGTAGAAGCTGAAGGCGTCGGTCGCATCCAGCGTGTTTTCGCTGAATTTTTGCCCCAAGGCTGCTTGCTGGTCCTGGATGGCGGCAAAGCGCTCGCGCTCGGCGCCTGCCAGATCCGCACCCCCAAGGACGAAGTTGCGAATGGCGTTTTTATGGGCCTGGCGTTGCTCGGTATTGAGCGTCTGGACGTCGATGGCCTTGTATTTTGCAAACAGGCGCTCGTCGGCACCCAGGCGGGTCCAGAAGTCGGTCACGGCCGGCAGCATGGCGTTGTACGCCGCCCGCAGCTCCGGTGTGTCGGCCACACTCTTGAGGTGGCTGACGGCGCCCCAGGCGATGCCCAGCTTCTCGGTGGCGACGTCCAGTTCACGGGCTATGGCCTCCCATTGCGAGGGAAACTCCGGGGCTGTCACGGTTTCGAGGGCTTCACTGGCTTTTGCCAGCAAGGTTTCGATGGCGGGGGCCACATGTTCCGGGAGAATCTGGTCGAACAAAGGCAATGGGGCGGTACTCAGCAATGGGTTCATGGGGCTATCCGTCAAGGGGTTCGCTAGGCAATAGGTGGTTACTTGGGTGTGACTGCGAGTGTTTCAAGGCGATTGGCTTCGCGCTCGGCCGCTTCCAGCGTATTGACCAGCAGCATGGTGATGGTCATGGGGCCCACGCCGCCCGGCACTGGTGTGATGTGGCTGGCAACCGTGCTGACGCCGGCAAAGTCCACGTCACCGCAGAGCTTGCCGGCATCATCACGGTTCATGCCCACATCAATCACGATGGCCCCTGGTTTGACCATGTCGGCGGTCAACACATTACGCTTGCCCACCGCGGCAACGATGACGTCGGCCTGCCGTGTGTGGTGGCCCATATCCGCGGTGGCGCTGTGGCATACCGTGACCGTGGCATTGGCTTGCAGCAGCAGCAGTGCCATGGGTTTGCCAACCGTATTGCTGCGCCCAATGACCACCGCATGTTTGCCACGCAGGTCCATGCCCGTGGTTTCGATCAGCTTCATACAACCGTAGGGCGTGCAGGGTCTGAACCCGGCCTGGCCGGTCATCAACTCACCGGCGCTCAGGGTGGCATAACCATCAACATCCTTGCTGGTTGAAATTGCTTCGATAACCTTGTGCGGATTGATGTGTTTGGGCAAGGGCATTTGCACCAGGATGCCGTGGACGGTGGGGTCTGTATTGAGGGCAGCAATGCGCACCAGCAGATCGGCTTCGCTGAGGGTCGCCTCATACTTCTCAAAGACCGAATGAATGCCGGTATCCGCGCAGGCCTTCACCTTGTTGCGCACATAGACGGCGCTGGCCGGGTCTTCGCCCACCAAAATCACGGCCAACCCGGGCATGATGCCGCTGGCCTTCAGCGCCAGCGCGCGGGTTGCAATGTCAGCGCGCAACCTGGCAGAGAGGGCAACGCCATCAATGGTCTTGGCTGTAAAGGTGGTCATGGTTTGTCTTTCAAATTGAAAACGCCCGCAGTCCTTGCGGGGCGGGCGTGAGATGCTATAAAAAATAGCTTTGTGGGACAGACCGCAGTGCGCAGAACAAACTCTGTCCTCAACAAATTAGAGGCTTTTCGGGACAGGCCAGAGGCGCAATGCATGCTCTGTCCTCTACACGTCAAAGGCGTCAGGCTTTTGGCGCGTGTTGCCCGAGCGCTATTTTGAGCAAATCGGCCACGGTGTTGGCGCTGAGTTTTTCCATGATATTGGCGCGGTGGGCTTCCACCGTCTTGATGCTGATCCCAAGGTCGTCGGCGATTTGTTTGTTCAACCGTCCAGCCACGATGCGCTCCAGAACCTGGGATTCGCGCAGGGTCAGCTTGGACAGCAGGGCGTCGCGGCTGGCCGCCAGCTGAAAATCGGAGAACGAATCTTTAGCATGGTCCAGCATGCGCTCCACCAGGCCAACCAGCTGGTCTTCGTTGAATGGCTTCTGGATGAAATCCATGGCGCCCTTTTTCATGGTGTCCACCGCCATGGGCACGTCGCCGTGGCCGGTGATGAAGACGATGGGCAGGGGCGAGCGGGCTTCAATGAGACGGCTTTGCAGTTCCAGACCGGTCATGCCGCCCATGCGGATATCGACAATCAGACATGCCACTTCCCGGGCGTCGTATCGGCTCAGGAAGGATTCCGCTGAGTCAAAGCATCGAACCCTGAAGCCTTTACCCTCAAGCAGCCATTGCAGCGAATCACGCACTGCCTCGTCGTCATCTACAACGTAAACAGTACCTTTTTTGGGAAGCAGGCTCATTCAGTGTCCAGGGTTCTAATTGCTTGATCGTTGGTGCCGCGCCAGATTGGTGGTAATTCCGAGACCGGAATCCAGAAGGAAAACCGGCATCCCGAAACTTCGTCGCCATTGTAGATGTTCTCGGCTGACATCCGCCCCAGGTGGGATTCCACAATCGAACGGCACAAACTCAGGCCGATACCCATACCGTCAGCTTTGGTCGAGTAGAAGGCTTCGTAAAGGCGGGCCATGACTTCCGGGGCCAGTCCTTTGCCCGTGTCTTGGACCGCAAATTCCACCACCTGTTTGTCTTCAATGACTTTGGGGATGACGCGCAACTCCACTATCCGTTGGGAGGTCTGGCGCAGCGCCATGTCAATCGACTCAGCGGCATTGCGCAGGAGGTTGATCAGCACCTGCTCAATCAGGATCGGGTCCACCATCAGCAAAGGCAGACGTGCGGCGACGTAATGGTTCAAACGTACGTTGAAGCGGCGCAATTCGATTTCTGCCAGTTCCACCGCTTCGTTCACCATCAGCACTACTTCAGACGGCGTTCGGTTGGGTTCGCTGCGCTTCACAAACGAGCGGATGCGGTGAATGATCTGGCCGGCCCGCTGGGCTTGCTTGGCCGTTTTTTCCAGCGCCCCCAGCAGGTCTTCCTCGGTGATCTGCTGGGCCTTGATGCGCGAAACCATGCCGTTGCAATAGTTGTTGATTGCGGTCAGGGGCTGGTTCAGTTCATGGGCTACGCTCGATGCCATTTCGCCCATGGTGATCAGGCGGCTGGCGGTCTGTGCCCGTTCGGTCTGGCTGGAGGCTTGCTCCTCGGCCTGGCGGCGTGAGCTGATGTCGGTGGCAATCACCATTTGGGCCAGGCGCCCGTCGACCCAGCTCAGGTAGCGGGTCCGCACTTCCAGCCACTTGTTCAATTCCGCGATAAAGATCTCGGCGCTTTCGGACTCGGTGTCGGGCAGGGCGGTGATGGGCAGGCCGGCATACGAGTCGACACTGTCCGTGGATTCGTCGTTGGTGGGGCTGTAGGGTACGCCGGCCTGTGCCACCAGTTGCAGGTGGCCACCCGTTTGCGTGCCAAACCATTGACGGTACAGCTTATTGGCAAACAGCAATTCGTCACTGCCCAGGGGAGCCACCGAGATGGACGCGTCCAGCGCTTCCAACACCGTCGTGAAACGTTCGTGTGATGCGGACAACTGTTCGCGTACCCGGTTGGGTTCCGTGATGTCGGTCATCGACGTCATCCAGCCGGTTTGTTTGCCGACTGCGTCGATCAGCGGCGAGACGTACAAACGTGCATCAAAGAGGGTGTTGTCGCGGCGCTTGACGCGCACTTGAATGCCCCCTGGTGTTGTCCTGCCAGACAACTCTTCACCCAAAAGCGAATGCAACTGGTCACGGTCGTTTTCGGGCCAATACGGAAACGGTGCGGTTCGGCCCACCAGGTCCGGTTCGGCCCATCCGGTCATTTGGCAAAACGCAGCATTGACGTAGGTGATGCGCCCCTGCAAATCCATGGCCCGCATGCCGGTGAGCATGGAGTTTTCCATGGCGCGGCGAAACGTGGTTTCCGACATCAAGGCTTGCTGGGCCTGCACCCGCCTGCGGGTATGGCGCCAATTGGCAATCAACATCCACGCGGTCATCACGCTCAAGGCGCTGACCAGCCAGAACAGGCCGCTTCCAATAACGCCCAGCGACGCGCGGTAGGCCTGGCCCCGAACGACCAGCGTGCTGCCTACCGGCGAGACCGGCATGGCATATTCATTGGTGGGATGGGACCAGGGCAAAAGGTTTTTGACTGTTTTTTGTGTGGGAATGGAGGTGCCGGCCAGCAGTGTTCCCTGGGAGTCTTCCAAAGACATGGCATACCGGGACGTGACTTCGGTTGGCACACCATAACGGTACAGGCCATCGACCGAATATTCAGCCAGTAACACCCCCGAAAAGCGTCCACGTTCGTTCAGTGGCAGGTGCATTTGCAGGAAGGGCGTGTCGTTGGGGGTTCCCAACGGTTGGATGTAGACCGGTTGCTGCGATTCCCGGGCCACCAGAAAGCCGCCCATGGTGTCATTGCGTGGCGCTGTGTCGGGGCCGGTGGTGAGCTGGCTGGACACCAGCACTGCGGTACCAATGGCCGACTTGACCCGACGCCGTTCGTCAATCCAGGCAAGACCCTGCAACTCCGGGTACTGGTTAAGCATGGAGCGCGCCCGTGCCTTGAAATCTTCCGAGTCGAGCTCGCGATTGGACACTTCCCGAGCGATGCGCATCAATTGCTCCTGACGCTCCAGCAGCCGCAGGCGAAGGCGCTGCTGTGTGTATTCCACGTCGCGCTGCACTGCTTGCTGTTCACGGTCAATTTCTTCCAGTCGCAGATAACCCAGGGCGGCAATGATCGCGGCAAAAAATAGCAATACGGCGGCCAGCGGAGCCAACACCGCAACCCTGTCCTGGCGGTGCGGTGCCAGGCGATGCCACCAGTGGCGCGCACGTTCTACGGTGGAAAGCGCCAGCGGGGGGGGCAATGAAATCAGCTTGGGAAATGGCATGGTCCTAGTGTAGGGGATGCCTCCATACGCGGTACAAAATATTTCATATTACAAAAATGAAAAGCACCAGTTGAAATATTTAAATAGTTGTGTGAAAATAGGCAGAACGTACTAAATTGCGTCAAAACCAAAAGGAGACATCCATGTCAGCAGTTCCGACGGGCGCCGCGAGCGCTTCTACCCTTGACCTGGACAGCCAGGAAACCCGTGAATGGATGGACGCGCTGTCCGCCGTGATTGAGAGTGAAGGCCCCGAGCGGGCGCACTTTCTGTTGGAACAACTGCTGGGCCATGCGCGCCAGAAAAGCATAGACATGCCGTTCTCCGCGACCACGGCCTATGTCAATACCATCACGCCGGACCAGGAAGAGCGTTCCCCCGGCAACCTGGAAATCGAAGAACGCCTGCGCGCCTATATGCGCTGGAACGCCATGGCCATGGTGGTCAAGGCCAATCGCCACCACCCCGTCGATGGTGGAGATCTGGGCGGCCACATCGGCTCCTTCGCTTCGCTGGCCAGCCTGTTCGGCGCCGGCTTCAACCATTTTTGGCACGCCGAGAGCGCCGAGCCCGGCAAGGAGCACGGCGGCGACTGCCTCTACATCCAGGGCCACGTGTCGCCCGGTGTTTATGCACGTGCCTATATGGAAGGCCGCCTTTCTGAGGAGCAGTTGCTCAACTTCCGCCAGGAAGTGGACGGCAAGGGCCTGTCGAGCTACCCGCACCCCAAGCTG
>CAZMXB010000047.1:0-24263 GCA_964569855.1 uncultured Rhodoferax sp. | reverse complement strand
TTCTCCATCATCTCCAGTTTTGACGAAGCCTACAGCGCCTACAACGGCTACCAGAGCGGCATGGAGCGTTTCTGGACGTTGAAGTATTTGCAACAAAACGCGATCACCGAGCTGGAGGCCACGGTTTTCAGGGAAAACCTGGTGCGCGCCGACACACTGCCCCTGGTGCTGCCGGTGATGGGCTCGCAAAACCTGCCACGCGGTGCGCGCGTTCGGGTCAAACTGGGTGAAATGGACCTGATCACGCTGGATATCAGCGGCACGGTACTGGAACGCCTGGACAGCCCGTCTGCAGATCCGGCCCTGGCCGCTGGTGCCCAGGCCAGCGAAGACGAGACCGACGACGAAGAGGTGTCCGGCCCCATCGCGATTGCGGTTGATGTCACCGAACCCAGCGACCCTTCCGCCGATAATCCAACCCCGTGAACCTGCGGCCCTTCAGCACCCTTCAGCTTGCCCTGTTCGCATCCGTAGTGGTGCATGCGGTGCTGCTGACAGTGCGTTTTGTGGACCCCGAGTCGTTTAATCGGGTGTTTGAAGACACACCCCTGGAGGTGGTGCTGGTCAACGCGCGCAGCGACGAAAAGCCGGACAAAGCCCGGGCCATCGCGCAAGCCTCTCTCGCGGGCGGCGGCGATGCCGAGAAGGGACGGGCCACCAGCCCGTTGCCGCCCTCCGTGCTGACCAACATGGGTGATGACTCCGAAGAAGAAGAAACCGCGCGAAAACTGCAGACCCTGCAACAGCAGCAGACCCTGTTGCTGGCCCAGGTCAAGAGCCAGCTTGCCGCCCTGCCCCCACCGGACCCCAACCAGGTGGCCAGCAAAGCCGAGCAAAAGGAGCGCGAGCAAAAGCGCCGCCAGTTGGTCAAAATCCTGGCCGAGATTGAGCGGCGCATCAACCAGGAGAATGCCAGGCCCAAGAAACGCTACATCAGTCCCGCAGTGCGCGAAGAGGTGTATGCGGTGTACTACGACGCGCTGCGTCGCGCCATTGAAAACAAGGGCACCGAAAACTTCCCGCAGTCGGGTGGAAGAAAACTGTATGGCGAACTGACCATGATCGTGACCGTTGACAGCAATGGCCGGGTGATTGATACCGAGGTCGTTGAATCGTCGGGCAGCCGCTCGCTGGATCGACAGGCAGCCGCCATCGCAAAATCGGCTGGACCGTTTGGCCGGTTCAGCACGGCCATGCGCCGCCAGGCTGAGCAGATCGTTGTGGTTTCGCGCTTCAAGTTCACCCGCGATGAGACGCTGGAAGCGGCGGTTTCGGCACATCCATGAGAGCGCCGGCGCGTTGGTTGGGTTTGCTGCTGGTCGCATTGCTGGCGCTGCAAGTGTTTTTCGTCGCCCGCATTGCCATTATGGCGGCGGTGGCACCCCAGTCCACCAGTTTCCAGCGCTCGGAGGCCTGGCGCATTGCCAATAACAAGGGCACATTGCGCTGGCGCCAACAGTGGGTGGATTACAGCCAGATTTCAAGCCATTTGAAACACGCGGTGATTGCCTCCGAGGACGACAGCTTCGCCAACCACGAGGGTGTGGACTGGGACGCCCTGGAAAAAGCCTGGGAGAAAAACGCCAAGGCCGAGGCACGGGCTGCCAGCCAGAAGCCTGCCACCAAAGCCGTGCCCGGCAAACCCGCCACCGTCGTCAAACCGCCCAAAATCGTGGGCGGCTCCACCATCACGCAACAACTGGCCAAGAACCTGTTTCTCTCGGGTGAACGCACGTTGCTGCGCAAAGGGCAGGAACTGGTGCTGACGGTGTTGCTGGAGCACCTGTTGAGCAAGCAGCGGATTCTGGAGATTTACCTCAACAGTGTGGAATGGGGCGAAGGTGTCTTTGGTGCGGAAGCGGCAGCCCAGCACTACTACCGCAAGCCCGCGTCCCAGCTCAGTTCGTATGAAGCGGCCCGGCTGGCGGTGATGTTGCCACGTCCGCGCTACTACGAGAAACTGCCGAACTCCGGGTATCTGTCCAGCCGGGCGGGGGTGATTGTGGGTCGGATGGGGGACGCGCAACTGCCTTGACTCTTTTATATTGCTTTCGTTTTCCCGCAAAAGGCCAAGGGTACAAAAGCGGCGCAGAGCACCCAGGCCCCGCTTCCAGCGCCAGCCAACAACGGCACACCAGCGTCGATACAAACCCACATCAAAGCGTCATATAGCTCTGTATCATCCGCCCCATGCTTGCCAAGTTAATGAGTTACTTTCTGCTCGGGCTGATCCGGGTTCTGACCGGCAGCCAAGCCCGTTGGCACGGCTGCCCACCCAAGGCCGAACAGCGGATTTATTTTGCCAACCACCAAAGCCACGCCGACCTGGTGATGATCTGGGCGGCCCTGCCCAAAGAGTTGCGCAGCGTGACGCGCGCCATTGCCGCCAAAGACTACTGGACCAAAACACCCTTCAAACAATGGCTGACCACTGCAGTGTTCAACGTCATTTACGTGTCGCGCGACCGGACCAGCGACGAAGACCCACTGGAGCCACTGTTTGATGCACTGCAGAATGGCGATTCCATCATTCTGTTTCCGGAAGGCACCCGTGGCTTTACCGGTGAACCGCAGCCGTTCAAGGCTGGTTTGTACAACCTGGCGCTGAAGTTTCCCCACGTGGTACTGGTCCCGGCCTGGATCAACAATGTGCAACACGTGTTGCCCAAGGGTGAGGTGGTGCCGGTGCCGGTGTTGTGTTCCGTGACCTTTGGCACTCCGATGCAATTGGGCCAGGGTGAGGACCGGCGTGCATTCCTGGAACGCGCCCGCTCGGCGGTGGTGTCTCTGCGCGACGTCTGAGAACCATGCACCCCCACGCTCACACTCGTTCGCTGCCCCCCGAGGGGGCGCATGCCTGCCTAGAGGCGGCTCGTCGGCAGGCATAACCATGTACTTCTACCTCAAAAATCTTTCGCCGCAAGACCAGGTTGGCGCCTTGTTTGTCATTGTGTTCGGCCTGCTGCTGCTTGCCAGCATCGTCACCTTCCTGTATTCCGTACGGGACCTTGGGGACGACCCCGAGGCTGAAAGGCGGCAGAAAGAACTCAAGAGCATGGACGCCATCCTGCGCAGCAGTTGGTTCATGGTGTTTGTATTCTGGATCGGCTGGGTCACCGGCGACCGGGTGGCGCTATCGCTGTTTGCCTTTGTATCGTTCTTTTCACTGCGCGAGTTCCTGACACTGTCGCCCACCCGCCTGGGTGACCACCGCAGCCTGGTGCTGGCGTTTTTTGTCGTTTTGCCGGTGCAGTACTGGCTGGCTGGCAGCGGGCATTTCGACATGTTTGCGGTGTTCATTCCGGTCTATGTCTTTTTGGCGCTGCCACTGGTCAGTGCCCTGGCCAACGACCCGCTGCGTTTTCTGGAGCGCAACGCCAAGTTGCAGTGGGGCATCATGGTGTGCATTTACGGCATGAGCCATGTGCCCGCGTTGTTGTTGTTGAAATTCCCGGGCTATGACAATCGCAACGCCTTCCTGGTGTTTTTTCTGGTCATCGTGGTCCAGGTCTGCATGGTCACGCAACACATCGCTTCGCGCCAGTTTCTGCGGGCACCGGTGGCACCAGCGATCAGCCAGAGTTTTGAATGGCGCAGTTGGGCCAGTGGCGTGGCGGTGGGCAGTTTGCTGGGCGCTTTGCTGGCCGGCATCACGCCCTGGGTGCCGGGCACTGCGTTTGCAGCAGCCTTCATCGCATGCGTTGCCGGGTCGATGGGGCACTTCGTGATGAAAGCACTCAAGCGCGACCGTGGCATTCCGAGCTGGGGAAACCAGGGCCAGTCGGTCACCGGCGCGGGCGGGCTGCTGGACCGGGTGGACGCGCTGTGTTTTGCAGCACCTGTGTTCTTTCACTCTGCGCGCTGGTATTTTGAGGTTTGAACTGTTCGCCCCATGCGCGGCATAAATGGCCCTTGTCCAAAACATTAGTGCGGTAACAGCCTCTAGCCCCTCTAGTTCATTGCATCAATAGCTCCTAAAAATATAGCATGCGAATATTGGGGATTGATCCTGGACTGCGCACCACTGGCTTCGGTGTGGTCGATGCCGAGGGCTCCGCGCTGCGGTACGTGGCCAGCGGCACCATCAGCACCCAGCATCTGGATGTCGGTGCCTTGCCCTTGCGACTCAAAGTGCTGTTTGACGGCATCGCCGAAGTGATAGCGCGTTATGCGCCCGACTGTGCCTCTGTGGAGATCGTGTTTGTCAACGTCAACCCGCAGTCCACCTTGCTGCTGGGTCAGGCGCGCGGCGCGTGTATTGCATCGTTGGTCTACAAAGAACTGCCGGTCGCCGAATACACCGCGCTGCAGATGAAACAGGCTGTGGTGGGCTACGGGCGCGCCGACAAAATGCAGGTGCAGGCCATGGTTCAGCGCCTGTTGGAACTGCCTGGCCTGCCGGGTCCCGATGCGGCCGATGCGCTGGGGCTTGCCATCACCCATGCACACGCCGGCTCCGCGATGGCGCGCCTGGCCAAGGCCAGTGGCCTGGGTGGCAAGATTGGCGGGAATTACAAGGCCGGGCGAAGCCGTTAGTTTCAGGCGGGTCGGAGCGACCGTCTTGCGGACTCGGCCCTCATGCACCGTGCCCAGGCAAATCCAGGGCGGCGTTTGTGTCACCACTTGCATTCCTTTGGTAACCCCCGATACCGCAATCGCTTGATTTCTCGCTATGCTCAGCCCATAGCGATTTCAAACCGGAGAAGCTTCCGGTCGGGAGAACATTCAACCGTTGGGGCGCATATGGATCAATCGGACTCTAACAACGACGACTGGCTCGCCGATGACGACGAACCCAACGCTGGTCAGCACATGGCCAGGCCTTGGCGGATACTGGTTGTTGATGACGAACCCGACATCCACGCGGTCACCCGATTGGCGCTGAACAACGTCACTTTCAAAGGCCGGGGTGTCGAAATTCTGTCGGCCTACTCCGGGGCGCAGGGGTATGACCTATTGGCCAAAGAAAACGACATCGCTTTGGTGCTGTTGGATGTGGTGATGGAATCAGACGACGCTGGACTGCGATTGACCAAGCGCATACGGGAGGACCTCGCCAACAACCTGGTTCGAATCGTGTTGCGAACCGGTCAGCCCGGGCAGGCACCGGAACAAAAAGTCATCGTGGATTTCGACATCAATGACTACAAGGCAAAGACCGAGTTGACGGCGCAAAAGCTGTTTACCACCGTTATTGCCTCGTTGCGCAGTTATGAAGGATTGCAAACCATTGACGCCAGTCGCAAGGGACTGGCACAAATTCTTGAATCCGCCAGCAACCTGTACCAGATCGAGTCGCTGAAAGACCTGGCCTCGGGTGTCCTGACCCAAATTGGCGCCATTCTGAACTTCGGTACCGAGGGTGTTTTGTGTGTCATGCGCAACAAGTCTCCCGGCGTGTCGGACGCCCCCATGGTGATTGCCTCAACCGGGGCCCTGTCGGATTTGGAAGTTCACAACAGCATGCCGGCGGACCATGCCTGGGCGCCGGGCATTACACAGGCATTTCGCGAAAGAAGGAATGTATTTGGTGAGAACCTGGATGTCCTGTATATCTCCGCAGCACACGGTCACCAGTTTGCCGTTGCGTTTTCTCCGCCTTGGCCCCTGGGCGACCTGGAACGCAGCCTGCTGAGTGTGTTTTGCGACCGTATTGCCGCCGCATTTGACAACCTGCACATGTTTGGACAATTGCGAGACACTCAGGAGGCCACGGTGGTGGCATTGGCAGACCTTGCCGAGTCGAGGGATCCCACCACGGGCGGTCATGTGCGCCGGGTCAGCAAGCTCACGGACGGCATCGCGGCACAACTGAAGGCCGCCGGAAAGTTTCCCGAAACCATAACCCCAACGTTTATGTCGCTGGTGGGCATTGCCAGCATCCTGCATGACGTCGGCAAGGTGGCCACGCCCGACGCAGTGTTGCTCAAATCCGGGCGGCATACACCCGACGAGCGCACCGTGATGGAGCAACATGCGGCCGTTGGGGAGACCGTGCTCGCCCGGGCCTCGCAGATGGTGGAGGGTGACAGCAGCTTGAGCATGGGTGCCCAGATCGCCGGGGGGCACCACGAACACTTTGATGGCAACGGATACCCGCGCGGCCTGAAGGGTCAGGAGATTCCGCTGGCCGCTCGCATCGTGGCCGTGGTCGACGTATTTGACGCCCTGCTGCACAGCCGCCCCTACAAAGAAGCGTGGCCGCTGGACGACGTGACGGCCTATCTGGTGGAGCGCAAAGGCAAACAGTTTGACCCTGACGTCATTGATGCGCTGCTGACTTTTTTAAAGTTGGAGAAGCCGGACTGGCTGACAGTCGGGGACCACTGATTGCCGGAACCGTCGGAGCATCAGGCACCGCATCCTTCACCGTGGTGCATCGGCTTCAAAAGAACCAGTGTTTGGCGCTCAGGCCAGCTGCTCAAGAATCAGAACGCCAAAAAAAACGAAGCCACCGACCATGGTCCACCGCAAAATGCGCAAGCCGAAGGCCTTGAAACGTTCCTGGCCGGTGAGGGCAAAGCAGGCAAAGGACGCAGCTGCCGCAACAAGCATCAACAGTACCAGCCAGCGAAGTGGAGCCACTGCCAGGTTTCCCTTTTTGCGCTACCAGGCGCGTGCCGGTTGCGAAAATCCGGTGGGTGCCTGACTGTCATCGTCAAAACTCACTATTTCCCACGCTTCAGAGTGTGCCAGCAGTTCGCGCAGCAATTTGTTGTTCAGGGCATGGCCAGACCGGAATGCACTGTAACGTGCCAACAGCGGTTTACCCACACAGTACAGGTCGCCAATGGCATCCAGCAATTTGTGTTTGACGAACTCATCGTCATAGCGCAGGCCCTCGGCATTGAGAACCTTATAGTCGTCCATCACAATGACGTTGTCCAGACCACCGCCCAATGCAAGACCATTCATACGCATCAATTCGACGTCTTTGGTGAACCCGAAAGTACGCGCCCGTGCAATGTCCCGCGAATACGAGTCGGCCCCCATGTCAAACTCGACGCGCTGACCGGTGGAATCGACTGCCGGGTGGTCGAACACAATTTCAAAGCTGAGCTTGAACCCGTTGTAGGGCTCTAGCCGGGCCCACTTCAAATTGGCACCTTCACCTTCGCGAACTTCAATGGGGCGGTTGACGCGCAGGAATCGCTTGGCTGCGTTTTGCAGTTCGATTCCCGCACTCTGCAACAAAAATACGAACGAAGCCGCTGACCCATCCAGAATGGGAACCTCTTCGGCCGTGATGTCCACGTACAGATTGTCCAGCCCCAGACCCGCACAGGCCGACATCAGATGCTCGATGGTCTGGACCTTGGCCGCCCCGTTGGAAATGGTGGACGCCATGCGTGTATCGGTAACCGACGGCGCGGACACGGGAATGTCGACCGGCACCGGCAAATCCACCCGACGAAAGACGATGCCGGTGTCCGGCTGCGCCGGCCGCAACGTGATCTCCACCCGTTGGCCACTGTGCAGCCCCACACCAACGGCGCGGGTCAGGGATTTAATCGTTCGTTGTTTAAGCACCCGTTTATTTTACTAATCTGCTTGTTTGCGCAGGAACGCAGGGATTTCGTAGTCGTCCATGCCACCGTTGGACAACGCGTCAACCTTGGCAGCGGCAGACGTGCGGCCACGCCAAACGGCGGGTGTACCCAGGCCCGCATAGTCCGGCTGGGCAGCACCCATCGGGCCCGCATTGCCAAGGCCGGGTCCGCTCACGGGGTTATTCAGTGTGGGTACGTGGAAGGGAACATTGTCGGTGCCGGTGCGCAAGACCTGGAGCGGTGGTGCTGTACGACGAACACCCTGGCGGCTCAAACCGGTGGCCACGACCGTGACGCGGATGTTGTCGCCCAGCTCATCATCATAGGCGGTACCGTAGATCACGTGGGCGTCAGGTGATGCATAGGCGCGGATGGTGTTCATGGCCAGTTTGGACTCGCTCAGTTTGAGTGAACCCTTGGCTGCGGTAATCAGCACCAACACACCTTTGGCACCCGACAGATCGATACCTTCCAGCAATGGACAGGCAACGGCCTGTTCGGCAGCAATGCGCGCACGGTCTGGCCCGCTGGCCAGGGCAGTACCCATCATGGCCTTGCCAGGCTCCCCCATCACGGTGCGCACGTCTTCGAAGTCGACATTCACATGGCCCGGCACGTTGATGATTTCCGCAATGCCGCCCACGGCGTTTTTCAGCACGTCATTGGCGTGTGCAAAAGCTTCGTCCTGGGAAACGTCATCACCCAGCACTTCGAGCAGTTTCTCGTTCAACACCACAATCAGCGAATCCACATTGGCTTCAAGCTCCATCAGGCCCGCATCGGCATTGCTCATGCGGCGGCCCCCCTCAAAGTCGAACGGCTTGGTCACCACGCCCACGGTCAAAATGCCCATTTCCTTGGCAACGCGGGCAATGACGGGTGCCGCCCCGGTGCCCGTGCCACCGCCCATACCGGCGGTGATGAAGAGCATGTGGGCGCCTTCGATGGCCGCACGGATGTCGGCCTCAGCCACCATCGCGGCTTCGCGACCCTTGTCGGGCTTGCTACCCGCACCCAAACCCCCTGCGCCGAGCTGAATCGTCTTGTGTGCCGTACTCCGGGACAGGGCCTGAGAGTCCGTGTTGGCGGTAATGAATTCGACCCCCCCCACGGCCGAGCAGATCATGTGCTCGACCGCGTTGCCGCCACCCCCTCCGACGCCGATCACCTTGATTTGGGTGCCTAGGTTAAACGCCTCTTCTTCAATCATTTCAATGGCCATCTGATGCTCCTTGAGTTTCAATACGAATTTTCACTATTTGTCTGTTTTGTCCTGTCGGACCTGCGCGGGTAGGCTGATCTTTGTATCGCCATCGCCCATGCGGGCTGCCGCGGGCCAGCCATAATTTGTTTTCCATGGTCAAAAGTTCCCGATGAACCAGTCTTTGACTGATCCAAATGCTGTTTTCATGGATCCGCTTTTTTGCGACACCTTGTAACCCCGCAGCCGCGCCAAGCGTGCTTCTTCGAGGAGACCCATGACGGTGGCGGCACGCGGCTGGGCCACCATATCGGCCAGCGCGCTGGAGTATTTGGGAATGCCGCGGCGCACGGGCTTGAGGAAGATGTCCTCACCCAGCTCCACCATGCCGGGCATGACACAACTGCCGCCGGTGAGCACGATACCGCTTGAGAGCACCTCTTCATATCCCGACTCCCGCATGACCTGGTTGACCAGCGAGAAGATTTCTTCGATGCGGGGCTCAATCACACCAGCCAACGCCTGGCGGCTCAGCATGCGCGGGCCGCGGTCGCCCAGGCCAGGTACTTCCACCTGGGTCTCGGGATCCACTAGCAGTTGCTTGGCGTGGCCACTCTCGACCTTGATGTCTTCGGCGTCCTTGGTCGGCGTGCGCAGCGCCATGGCAATGTCGCTGGTGATCAGGTCGCCGGCGATCGGGATCACGGCGGTGTGGCGAATCGCGCCGCCGGTGAAAATCGCCACGTCGGTGGTGCCAGCGCCGATGTCAACCAGCGCCACGCCGAGCTCCTGCTCGTCGCGGCTGAGCACCGACAGGCTGGAGGCCAGCGGGTTGAGCATCAGTTGGTCCACCTCGAGGCCGCAGCGCCGGACGCACTTGATGATGTTTTCCGCGGCACTTTGCGCGCCGGTCACGATATGCACCTTGGCCTCGAGCCGGATGCCGCTCATGCCGATCGGCTCCTTGACGTCCTGCCCGTCGATGATGAACTCCTGCGGTTCCACCAGCAGCAGGCGCTGGTCGGTCGAGATGTTGATGGCCTTGGCCGTCTCCACCACGCGGGCTACATCGGCGGCCGTCACCTCGCGGTCTTTAACCGCCACCATGCCACTCGAGTTGATGCCTCGAATATGGCTGCCGGTGATGCCGGTGTAGACCCGCGTGATCTTGCAGTCGGCCATCAGCTCGGCCTCACGCAGGGCCTGCTGGATGCTCTGTACCGTGGCGTCGATGTTTACTACAACACCGCGTTTGATGCCGTTGCTGGGCGCCACACCCAGTCCGGCCAGCTTGAGTTCGCCGCCGGGCAACACTTCAGCCACCACCACCATGACCTTGGCGGTGCCGATGTCCAGTCCTACGACCAAGTCTTTGTATTCTTTTGCCATAAGGTTACCTGCTGATTTCGTCTTTCACTATTTCTTCCGTGGTACCACGGTGCTGACGGTGGTGCTGACTCCGCGCAAGCGCAGGGCATAGCCGTTTTCGTGCCGCAGATCTGCCGACTCCACGGCGCTGGCGTGCCGTGCATATCGCGACGTCACCTGTGTCACCGTGGCGAGAAATCGCTGCACCCTGGCGGTGATGTCGGCCGCCCCGCCACGACCCAATTCAATTTCAGCTCCGTTTTCCAGGATCACGCGCCAGCTTCCACCAACGGACAACTCCAATTGGTCTATGGACAACTCCAGCGGCGTAAACAACGGGGCCAGGGTGCGGTACATGGCCAGGACTTCTGCCCCGTGGCCTTCCGGGCCGCTGAGATGCGGCAAGGTATCTTGCTCGACCTCCCCCACATTGGCCTCAAAGACCTCCCCGTAACTGTTGATCAGGCGCAGCTCGCTGTCATCACCCCAATAGGCGACCGCCTGGTGCTCCTGCAAAACGACGTGTAGCCGGTTGGGAAACTCACGACGCACAACGGCCCGGCGGACCCAGGGAACGGCTTCAAAGGCTGAGCGCACGGTTGCAAGGTCCATGCTGTAAAACGTGCCTGCCAATCGCGGCGCCACATTGGCGCGCAAGGTCAGAGCGTTGTTGTGACTGACTTCGCCGGTCACCGCAATGCCCTTGATATCAAACAGGGGGAGTCGCACGATCCAGCGCGCGGTGACCAAGGCACCCAGAGCCACAAAACCGACGAACAGGACCATGGCAGTCATGTTCATCAATTTGATGTCCAGGGGCGTTGTCACCGCGTGGTTCATGCAATGGCTCCTGTGTCCAGGGCGCAGTGCTCCAGCAGGCGCACACACAGATCCTCGTAGGAAATGCCCGCCGCCTTGGCCGACATGGGCACCAGAGAGTGGCTTGTCATGCCGGGCGAGGTGTTGATTTCCAAAAGGTAGGGCTGGCGCGTCTTGCCATCGATCATGACGTCCACCCGGCCCCAGCCCCGGCAACCCAACACCCGGTAGGCCCGCAGCACCAGGGCCTGTATGGCGTCTTCTTCGCCGGGTGGCAAACCGGCCGGCACCACATATTGCGTGGAGTCGGTGAAGTATTTGTTCTGGTAGTCGTATTTGCCTTCCGGCGCAACGATGCGAATGACAGGAAGCGCATATGCCTGCTCGTCGTGGCCCAACACAGGGCAGGTCACTTCATCCCCTTCGATGCACTGCTCACAAAGAATGTCATCGTGCAAAGCACTGGCGGATGCGACGGCCTCGGCCATACCCGAATAACCTACCACCTTGGTCACTCCGATGGACGAGCCCTCCCTCGCCGGCTTCACGATGACGGGCAAGCCCAATGCGTCAGGCACTTCTATCACCGCCCTGCGGTCATAGGCACCCATACGCAACAGTTGGTAACGCGGCGTGGGAATGCCCTCGGAAAGCCAGATGCGTTTGGTCATGACCTTGTCCATCGATATGGCCGACGCCATGACACCGGACCCGGTATAGGGGATTCCCAGCAATTCCAAGGCGCCCTGAACCGTGCCGTCCTCACCCAAACGGCCGTGCAATGCGATAAAGCACCGCGCAAACCCTTCGCGCTTGAGATCGGACAAATCCCGCTCCGCCGGATCAAAGGCGTGTGCATCAACACCCCTGGCGCGCAGTGCCTTCAAGACGCCGCCGCCAGACATCAGGGAGACCGCACGCTCGGCAGATGCCCCGCCCATCAACACGGCTACTTTGCCAAATGTGGCCCCCACGCTTGTCACTGCGTGTACTGCGCTGCCCCCCAGGGGGACCGTCGTGCCTTGGGACGGCCCGGCGGCGCTTTGTTTTTGGCTCATAGCCCTCGTCCCTCCTCGTCTAAGCGCTCATTTGTTTGTAGCAGCTCAACGATTTTTGCGGGCACGGCTCCGATCGATCCGGCACCCATACACACAATCACGTCACCTGGCTTTGCGTTGTCGACAACGGCCTGCGGCATGGCCGCAATGTCGTCCACAAATACCAGTTCGACCTTGCCGGCAATGCGCAGCGCCCGGGCCAATGCACGACCGTCGGCCGCCACAATGGGTGCTTCACCCGCGGCGTAAACCTCACCCAGCAGCACCGCGTCTGCGTGCCCCATGACTTTGATGAAGTCTTCAAAACAATCCCGTGTACGCGTAAAGCGGTGCGGCTGGAAGGCCAATACCAGGCGGCGCCCGGGAAATGCACCTCGCGCGGCGGCCAACGTTGCCTCCATCTCGACCGGGTGGTGGCCGTAATCGTCGATGACCGTAGCGATGCCACCGTGGGGTAACGGCAGGTCGCCATAACGCTGGAACCGCCGGCCGACACCCTTGAACTCGGCCAGCGCCTTGAGCACGGCCGTGTCGTCCAGACTCAGTTCCGCAGCAACCGCGATCGCCGAGAGGGCATTGAGCACGTTGTGCCGGCCCGGCAGGTTCAACACCACGTCGAGATCCGGCAACACCACGCCATTGCGGCGTTGGACCGTGAAGTGCATCTGGCCCTCCACCGCGCGCACATGGATCGCGCGCACCTGCGCCTCTTCGTTGAAGCCGTAACTGGTCACGGGGCAGGTCACGTCGTCGATGATGTCGCGCACGGCCGCATCGTCCGTGCACAAGATCGCCACCCCGTAGAACGGCATGCGGTGAAGAAACTCGACGAAGGCCTTCTTCAGTCGGCCGAAATCATGGCCATAGGTTTCCATGTGGTCAGCGTCGATGTTGGTCACGACGGCCATCACCGGCAACAGGTTCAGGAATGATGCGTCAGACTCATCCGCTTCCACCACGATGTAGTCGCCACTGCCCAAACGGGCGTTGGCTCCCGCACTGTTGAGGCGCCCGCCAATGACAAAGGTCGGGTCCAGCCCGGCTTCAGCCAGTACGCTGGCAACCAGGCTGGTGGTGGTGGTCTTTCCGTGCGTCCCGGCAATGGCAATTCCCTGCTTGAGGCGCATCAGTTCGGCCAGCATCATGGCGCGCGGCACGATGGGAATACGCATCTCCCGCGCCTTGACCACTTCGGGGTTGTCGGGCTGGACCGCCGTTGAGGTCACCACTGCATCCGCGCCGGCCACGTTTTCCGGGGCATGGCCCACGCAGGTCTTGATGCCCAGGGATGCCAGACGTTTGAGCGTGGCACTGTCCGTCAGGTCAGAGCCGGAAATGGTGTAGCCCAGGTTGCAGAGTACCTCGGCGATGCCGGACATGCCAGAGCCGCCCACGCCGACGAAATGAATGTGTTTGATGGCGTGTTTCACAATGCGGCTTTCATTTCGGCGGCACTCCTGATGCGCGACGAAAGGGATGTGTGGATGACGTAGTTCATGTGCAAAGCTCCTCACAAGCAGCCACAACGGCATCCGTGGCCCGAAGTTGCTGTAGCTTTTTTGCCTCCAGCCCTCGTAAAAGCAGCGCGGAGCGCTCTGTTTTTTGTAGCAAATTAGCCAGAACCGCGGGGGTCAATTCATTTTGGGGAATGAGCCAGCCAGCACCGTGGTCCACCAGGAAACGGGCGTTGTGGGTCTGGTGGTCATCCACGGCAGACGGGAAAGGCACAAACAGGGCGGGTGCTCCCACGGCGGCAATTTCGGTCACCGTGCTGGCTCCGGCGCGGCAGATCACCCAGTCGGCCTCTGCAAAGGCCCGGGCAGTGTTGTCGATGAATGGAGTCAGATCTGCTTGCACTCCGGCCGCGGCGTAATTGCTGCGCAATTCGTCAATTTGCGTCTCGCCACTTTGGTGGAGGACCAAGGGACGCTGGGCCTCGGGGATCATGGCCAATGCTTGGGGTACCACGGTGTTGAGGGCGCGGGCACCCAGGCTGCCGCCCACCACCAGCACGCGCAGGGGACCGGTCCGGCCAGCGAAGCGCTCAGCGGGCGAGGCTTGCGCCAGGAACTCGGCACGCAATGGGTTGCCCACCCACTGCCCCTTGTCCAGGACCTTGGGAAAGGCGGTAAAGACCCGGCGCGCCAGTACGGCCAGCACGCGGTTGGAGAGACCCGCCACCGAATTTTGTTCGTGCAACACCAGCGGCCGTCCCATCAGAACACCCATCAACCCGCCGGGCATGGTGATATAGCCACCCAGTCCAACCAGCACGTCGGGCTTGACCCGGCGCAAGACCTGGCGGCTTTGGCCCATGGCCCGCAGCAGGCGCAACGGCAGGGCGATCAGTGTGCGCAAACCTTTGCCCCGCACGCCGGAGAAAGCGACGGCCTCCAGCGGAAAACCTTTGGCCGGTACCAGCCGACTCTCCATGCCGTCGGGTGCGCCCAACCAGTGTACGCGCCAACCCTTGTCCCGAAGTGCCTGGGCTACGGCCAGTCCGGGAAAGATGTGGCCGCCGGTGCCGCCAGCCATGATCAATGCACAGCGGCTGTGAGCCCCCACGCTAAGGGTCGGCCCGGCGGCGGGAGCTATTGCCCCCACGCTTGCCACTTCGTGTGCTGCGCTGCCCCCCGAGGGGGCCTTCACGCCTTGGGACGGCCCGGCGGCGTTCATGTGGCCACTCATACCCGCCCCCCATGCATGAGTTGACGGCTCTCGAAGTCAATGCGCAGCACCACTGCAATCGCCACCATGTTGATCAGGATGGCCGATCCGCCATAACTCATCAGCGGCAGGGTCAGTCCTTTGGTGGGCAAGGCCCCCAGGTTCACGCCCATATTGATAAAGGACTGGAATCCCATCCAGATGCCGACGCCCTGCGCTACCAGGCCGGCAAACACGCGGTCCAGGGCAATGGCCTGGCGGCCAATGTGCATGATGCGCCGGGTCAGCCACAGGAACAGGCCAATCACGACCAACACCCCGACCAAACCAAATTCCTCACCAATCACGGCCAGCAGGAAGTCGGTATGGGCTTCGGGTAGCCAATGCAGTTTCTCCACACTGCCACCAAGGCCCACGCCAAAAATCTCGCCGCGCCCGATCGCAATCAGCGAATGGGACAGTTGATAACCCTTGCCCAGCGCGTACTTTTCGGTCCAAGGGTCCAGGTAGGCAAAGATGCGCTCGCGCCGCCATTCGCTCAAAGCAATCATCAGGCCAAAGGCCACCACCAGAATGGCAGCAATCAGGAAAAACATGCGGGCATTCACCCCACCCAGGAACAGGATGCCCATGGCAATCACGGCAATCACCATGAACCCGCCCATGTCCGGTTCCGCCAACAACAACAGCCCCACCACCGCGACCGCGACGGCCATCGGCATCACGGCGCGAAAGAAGCGCTCCTTCACGTCCATTTTGCGCACCATGTAGTCAGCCGCATACAGCAGCACCGCGAACTTGGCCAGTTCAGAAGGCTGGAAACTGAAGGGGCCCATGGAAATCCAGCGGCGCGCACCGTAAACCACCTTTCCAATGCCAGGGATCAGCACGGCGATCAAAAGGACCAGCGACGCGACAAACAGCCAGGGTGCGGCCTTTTCCCAGGCTGCTACGGGTACCTGAAACGCCATCAACGCGGCAACAAAAGCCATCACCAGCCACATCGCGTGGCGGACCAGAAAGTAAGTATGGGTGTAACGGGCGAACTTGGGGTTGTCCGGCATGGCGATGGACGCTGAATACACCATGACCAGACCCCACAACAACAAGGCCACCACCACCCAGGCCAGGGGTTGGTCAAAGCCCCGAACTTGTGGCACGCTGGAAGTTGCCGCGAACGAGCCGCGCCCGCCCAGGCGTACCGGCAATGGGGTGCCCCTTGCCGCTCCCCGCACGGTGAACCAGCCTGAGAGCTTCTGGGTCAAGGCGCTCATGCCAGGGCCTCCAGATCCACCCCAACACTCAGCGCCAGATTGCGTACGGCGTCGCCAAATGCGCGGGCCCGGTGTTCGTAGTTGTCGAACATGTCGAAACTGGCGCAGGCAGGGGACATCAATACCGCGTCGCCGGCATGGGCGCGTTGATTGGCCTGGCCAACGGCTGCCTCCATGGACTCGGCATCGACCATGGGAACACCGGACGGCGCGACGGCCTCGCGAATCAGTGCAGCGTCCCGGCCAATCAGCACCACGGCCCTTGCAAAACGGGCAATGGGTGCAGCCAGGGGCGAGAAATCCTGCCCCTTGCCTTCACCACCGAGGATGACCACAACCCTGCGATCTGCGCCCAGCCCCTGCAGCGCGGCCACCGTGGCGCCGACATTGGTGCCCTTGCTGTCGTCAAAAAACTCGACTTCGTTGATGATGCCAATCGGTTGAACGCGGTGGGGCTCGCCCCGGTATGCACGCAGGCCAAACAAGATGGGTGCCAGAGGGCAGCCCGCTGCGGCGCACAGCGCCAGTGCCGCCAAAGCATTACTGGCGTTGTGCCGACCCCGAATGCGCAAGGCATCGGCCGGCATCAGGCGCTGGATGTGCAATTCGTCTTCAGCTTCCTTGCGCTTTCTGCGGGTCTCATCGGCCTCCAGCGCGCGCACCAGCCAGACCATGCCATTGACTTCCTCGATGCCAAAGTCGCCCGGACGCCGGGGCATGTCGGTGCCAAAGGTCAGGTGCGCACGCTCCACCGGGCGCTGCAATTTCACGCGTCGTGGCTCCGGCAACATCGCCATCACCGCCGCGTCGTCGCGGTTGAGCACCATCAGTCCGGTGGCGCCAAAAATATGCGTCTTGGCCCGGGCATAGGCTTGCACGCTGCCGTGCCAGTCCAGATGGTCCTGGGTGATATTGAGCACCACGGCCGCGGTGGGTTCAAATCCGCTAACTCCATCGAGCTGAAAGCTGGACAGCTCCAGTACCCACACTTCGGGCAGCGTATTGGCATCCAGGTGCACGGCCAGCGTGTCGAGCAGGGTGGGACCGATATTGCCGGCCACGGCCACGGTCTTGCCCCCGTGAGTGATGAGCTGACCGGTCAACGATGTCACCGTGGTTTTGCCATTGGTCCCGGTGATGGCCAGCACCGCCGGCGCGTAGCCACGGCTGGCGCGCAAAGCCTGCAGGGCCATGGCATACAGATCCAATTCGCCGCCAGCCCTCGTATTATTTAACTCTGCAGCTATCAATACAGGAGCAATTGCAGCAGGACTCAAACCCGGAGAGCGGTAGACCGCGTGCAGGCTCTGACCCTCGACCAGCGCAGCTGTGAACGCCCCGGCAACAAAGCGCACCTGGGGCAGTTCCTGTTGCAAAGTAGCCAGTTGGGGCGGCGTATCGCGCGTATCGGCAACGGTCACCCGTGCAGCGCCGACGCGCACGCACCAGCGCGCCATGGCCAGGCCGGAGGCGCCCAGACCCAGTATCAAGATGTTCTGGCCTTGCATGGTGGTATGCGGGAGACTGGGAGGCAGAGGACTCTGCTCCGTGTCCCCCGCCCGCTGTGCGGGCTCCTCCTTGACCTGCGCAGAGCCCTCTGCCTCCCAGTCTCCTGGCGCAGCTGCGACCGCCACGATTGGGGCATCTTCAGCAAAAATCCGGGCTACAAACGCTGCCGCATCGGCTGCGGCGGTCAGGGTGGTGGGCAGGCTGCTGCCCGTATCGGCAACCGCTGTGGCGGCGGGCACCGCCGCGTCCAACACCTCAGGCGCAGCCTCCACCCCACCTTCTTGCAGAGGCGTTGGCTGGGGGATCGGCACTAACGGCTCGTCTGGATTCATCGGAGTTTCAGCGTAGACAGGCCTACCAGGCACAACAGCATGGTGATGATCCAGAAGCGCACGACCACTTGCGTCTCTTTCCAGCCCTGCTTTTCAAAGTGGTGGTGCAGCGGTGCCATCTTGAGCAGGCGGCGACCCTGGCCATGCTTCTTTTTCGTGTATTTGAAAAAAGACACCTGCAGCATGACCGACAGGGCTTCCACGACAAAAATGCCGCCCATGATGGCCAGCACGATTTCCTGACGCACGATGACCGCGATGGTGCCCAGTGCGGCCCCCAACGCGAGTGCCCCAACGTCGCCCATGAACACCTGCGCCGGATGCGTGTTGAACCATAGAAAGGCCAGCCCGGCGCCGGCCATGGCGGCACAAAACACCATCAGCTCGCCGGAGCCCGGGATGTGCGGAAAGAACAGGTATCTGGAGTAGATGGCGCTGCCGGTAACGTAGGCAAACACACCCAGGGCCGAGCCCACCAGCACCACCGGCATGATGGCAAGCCCATCCAGGCCATCGGTGAGGTTCACTGCATTGCTGGAGCCCACAATGACCAGATAGGTCAGCACCACAAAGCCGAACACCCCGAGCGGATAACTGACTTCCTTGAAGAAGGGCAACTGCAAACCCGCCTTGGGCGGAAGGTCCACATCAAAGCCGGAACGCACCCAGTTGAAGAACAGTTCCAACACCCGAAAGTTGGAGTTCTCGGAAATACTGAACACCAGGTACAACGCTGCCAGCAAACCGATGATGGATTGCCAGAAGTATTTTTCCCGCGAGCGCATACCTTCGGGGTCTTTGTGCACGACCTTGCGCCAATCATCCACCCAGCCAATGGCGCCAAAGGCCAAGGTGACCAGCAGCACGATCCAGACAAAGCGGTTGCTCAGATCGACCCACAGCAAAGTCGATATCGCAATCGATAGCAGGATGAGGACACCCCCCATGGTGGGTGTACCGCTTTTGTGTAAGTGCGTCTCCAGACCGTAGCCGCGCACGGGCTGCCCGATTTTCAACTCCCGCAGCCGGTTGATGACGTAAGGGCCGGCCGCCAATCCGATCAGCAGCGCAGTGAGCGCCGCCATCACGGCACGAAACGTCAGGTACTGAAACACCCGGAAGTAACCGAACTCCGGCGACAGCGTTTGTAACCATTGGGCCAAACTCAACAGCATGAATACGTCCCCGCTTGAATTTCAACCGCCATGGCGACGTTCCTCATGGTTTGGTGTGCGGGCTGCCTTGCCCACCAGGGCATCGACCACTTGCTCCATACGCATGAAGCGCGAGCCTTTGACCAATACGCTGCGCGTGTGTGTCAGCACGTCCAGCAACCGGTCAATCAGTTCTTCGACCGACGCGAAGTGCTGCGCACCGTCAAAGGCCTTGGCCGCTACTTCAGCCAGTGTGCCCAACGTCAACACGCGCTCGATGCCCCGGGCTTTGGCGTACCGTCCAGCTTCCGCGTGGAACATCGGTCCCTGGTGCCCAACCTCACCCATATCCCCCAATACCAGGAGGCGCGGGCCCGGCAGGTCAGCCAGTACGTCAATCGCAGCGCGCACCGAATCGGGGTTGGCGTTGTAGGTGTCATCGACCAGCGTGACCTCATGGCCTTGAACCGCCAGAAGCATCGCCTTGGAACGACCCTTGACCGGCAAAAATGCCTGCAAGCCGTCAACAACGGCCGACACCGGTACCCCGGCCGCGAGCGCGGCGGCCGCGGCAGCGAGCGAGTTTTTGACGTTATGGCGCCCCGCGATGCCCAGGCGGAAATGCAGGTCCTGCCCCATTCCGGTTGCGTGTACCTGCCATGCGCCCGCGGCCCAATGCGCCTGTCCGCACACCAGTTCGTCCGGACCTTCAACTCCGTCCAACGCAAACCGCACAACGCGTCTGGCGCCGGCCATCAATTCCCACACGGGCGTGTGTTCATCGTCGCGCGGAATAACAACGACGCCGTCGGAGCTGACGGGTGTGATCACCGATCCATTTTCGAGCGCTACGGCGCGCACCGTGTGCATGAACTCCAGGTGCTCGCGCTGCGCATTGTTGATCAATGCGACCGTGGGTTGAACCATGGCGGCGAGCACGCCAATTTCGCCCGGGTGGTTCATGCCCAGCTCGATGACCGCGATTTGGTGGTGCTCCCGCAGGCGCAGCAGCGTCATGGGCACACCAATGTCGTTGTTCAGGTTGCCACGCGTTGCCAGCGCCGCCCCATCGGGCTTGAAAGCCGTCAGAATGGACGCCAGCATTTGGGTCACCGTGGTCTTGCCGTTGCTGCCGGTCACCGCAATAACGGGCAGTGTGAACTGCGCACGCCAAGCACGCGCCAGACTGCCCAGGGCCAAGCGGGTATCGGGCACCAAAATACAGGCCATGGTCGTAACACCACATCGATCGGCATCCGGGTGGCAAATAGCGGCTACAGCGCCCCGTTGTTGCGCTTCCAGCAAAAAGGCGTTGGCGTCATAACGTTCACCCTTGAGCGCCACGAACAGGTCGCCGGGTTCCACCGTGCGGGTATCCGTGTGGACGCGGTTCACACGGACCGCCGTATCACCAAACAGTTGGGCCCCAGCCAGCCAGCCGACCACCTGTGTCAAAGACATCATCGAATTCATGTGCGCCCCCCATCCTGCGTTGCGCGCTGGAGCAAGGCCCGTGCCGCATGGTCTTTGTCGGAAAAAACATGCTGGGTGCCAGCAATGTCCTGTACCGCCTCATGCCCTTTGCCCGCCAAAAGGATGACATCGTTGTCAGCAGCCCGTACCAGTACATCCGCGATAGCCGCCGCGCGGTCGACCTGGACCTGAACGGTTTTGTCTTTGGGCATGCCTAACAAAATCTGCGAAATGATGGCCTCAGGCTTTTCGCTGCGCGGGTTGTCGCTGGTGACCACCACCTGGTCAGCCCTTTGTGCGGCGATGGCACCCATCAATGGGCGCTTGGACGGGTCACGGTCACCACCACATCCAAAGACACACCACAAGCGCCCGTCACGTTGCGCCGCCAACGGTCGCAGTGCCGAGATGGCCTGAGCCAGTGCGTCAGGGGTGTGGGCATAGTCGACCGCTACCAGGGGCTGCCCGACGCCGCCCAGACACTCCATGCGCCCGGGCACCGGGTTCAGAGCGCCACAGGCCTCAGCCGCTGCCTGCAAAGGCACGCCAAGGCCCCGCATGGCAGCGATAACACCCAACAGGTTGGACACGTTGTAGGCTCCAATCGTGCGTGTTTGCAACACATGGATACTGTCGCCTTCGACCACCTCGAAACGCAAACCCTGCTCGCCATAGCCCATTGCGCGCGCCTGCAGACGGGCTGCGCCGCCACACGATGTGGTCCAGACATCAATTTCGGTAGCGGCCAGCGCATGCGCCAATTGGGCGCCATGTTCATCGTCCACGTTGACCACTGCACACTGCAGTCCGGGCCAGGCAAACAATTTGCGTTTCGACTCCCAGTACGCCTCCATACTGCCGTGGTAATCAAGATGGTCCTGTGTGAAGTTGGTGAACACCGCAACACGCAGGTGCGTACCGGCCAAGCGGTGCTCTTCAATGCCAATGGACGACGCCTCGATCACACAGGCCCGCAATCCTTCGTCCACAAAACGACGCAGTGTGCGCTGCAACAACACCGGCTCCGGCGTGGTCATACCGGTTGACAGGATGCGCGCGAGGGCAGCCTCACCCGATGGATCGGCGCCGAAGGGCGGGCGCCCAATGCCCAGCGTGCCAACCATGGCACAGGGCAAGGCCAGCTCGGCAGGGAGCACCGACAAAGCCTGCGCCAGCCACCAGGCGGTCGATGTTTTGCCGTTGGTTCCGGTTACCGCGACCACCGCCAAGTCCTGCGACGGACCTCCAAAAAACTCCGCTGCAATGGTACCCATGGCGTTTTGGAGGCCAGTGAGGCTGCCGGTGTTTTCGCCATCCAGCGCGAATGCCGCAACACCTTCGTTTTCAACCAGACATGCGACGGCGCCGCGGCGCACCGCGTCGCCAACGAACGTACGGGCATCGACCACCGTGCCGGGCCATGCCAGAAACGCGTCGCCTGGCTGAATTTGCCGGCTGTCCGAGCACAAGGTACCCGTAACCCGGAGCTTGAGCCATTGGTTCACATCGGATGGTGTTCGAAACACGTGCATCAGAAGCTCTCTTCCACTGCTTGCGCGACGATTTGCGGGCGCACTGCCATGTCTGGCTGGACGCCTAACATGCGCAAGGTTTGCTGCACGGTTTCACTGAAAACCGGCGCCGCCACATCACCACCGAAATACTTGCCGTTGCTGGGCTCGTCAACCATGACTGCCACCACGATGCGCGGGTTGTCAATGGGAGCGATGCCGACAAAAAAGCCCCGGTATTTCTTGTCGGCATAACCCTTGCCCTCCTGTTTGTGAGCAGTACCGGTTTTGCCTCCCACGGAGTAACCCATGGTCTGTGCCTTGGGAGCCGTACCGCCTGGGCCTGTCACCAAGTGCAGCATGTTGAGCACGGCGTGTGCGTGCTGGGTCTCCATAACGCGAACGCCCGGAACGGGCTGGGTTGATTTGAGCAGTGTCACGGGGGCCAGTTCCCCCTCCCGGGCGAACACGCTGTAGGCCCGTGCCAGCTGAAACAGGCTGCTGGATAGCCCGTAGCCGTAGCTCATGGTGGCCTGTTCGATCGGGCGCCAGGTCTTGTAGGCGCGCAGGCGGCCACTGACCACGCCAGGGAAAGGCACCTGGGGTTTTTGTCCAAACCCCACTTGGCTGAACATTTCCCACATTTCGCGCGGCTGCATTTGCATCGCCATCTTGACCGTACCCACATTGCTGGACTTCTGTATCACTTCATTGACGGTCAAGGAACCGTGGGGATGGGCGTCACTGATGGTTGCACCGCCGATCGTCAGCCGCCCGGGTGCGGTCTGTATCACCGTGTCAGGTCGAACCAGGCCCTTTTCCAAGGCCAGCGCGATCACAAACGGCTTCATCGTCGACCCTGGCTCGAAGGTATCGGTCAGCGCGCGATTTCTCAACTGGGCACCGGTCAAATTGGCGCGTTTGGCCGGTGAGTAACTCGGGTAATTTGCCAGAGCCAGCACCTCGCCCGTAACGACATCCAGCACCACCACGCTGCCCGCTTTGGCCTTGTTTTCCAACACGGCATCCCGTAGTTTCTGGTAAGCGAAAAACTGGACTTTGCTGTCAATGCTGAGCTGAAGGTCGCGACCGTCGACCGGGGGGACCTGGTCACCGACACCCTCCACAACCCGTCCCATGCGGTCCTTAATCACCCTGCGCGAGCCGTTTCGCCCGGACAACTCCGAGTTGAACGTGAGTTCGACGCCTTCCTGCCCCTTGTCTTCCACATTGGTGAAACCGACCACGTGGACAGCCGACTCCCCCTCGGGGTACTCACGCTTGTACTCCTTGCGTTGATAAATGCCCTTGATGTTCATCGCCGCGATCTCTCGGGCAACCCCTGCATCCACCTGTCGCTTGACCCAGACAAAGGTTTTGTCCTCGTCTTGAAACTTCTTGGCCAACTCGGTGACCGACATTTCAAGCAACTTGGCCAATCGTTGCAATTGGGCTTTGTCAATCTCTACATCTTCGGGAATGGCCCAGATGCTGGGAGCAGGCACGCTGGACGCCAGGATCAGGCCGTTGCGGTCAAGGATGCGCCCGCGGTTGGCCGGAAGCTCCAGCGTGCGCGCAAAACGCACCTCCCCCTGGCGCTGAAAGAACTCGTTGCCAACCACCTGGATGTACGCCGCGCGCGCCGCCAGTCCACAAAATGCGAGGGCGATGGCCCCCACGACCAATTTTCCTCGCCACACGGGAGTGCGACTGGCCAGCAGCGGACTGGAGATGTACTGAATGCTGCGACTCACCGTGCGGCCTTTCCGACTGCAGTTGTCGCACGAACCGTATTGGGCTCCACCAACAAACCGGCCTCGGGCGTGTAAGCGACGTAAGTCGTGATGGCGGGCGAGGCCAGCCGCATTTGCAGCTGCTCTCGGGCCAACCGCTCGACCCGGGCGGGAGTTGCCTGCGCCCGCTTTTCAACCTGCAGACGCTCCCACTCGGTATTCAGACGCACGGCCTCCGTGTGCGCGCGGTCCAATTCGGAAAACAGCCGACGCGAGTCGTACTGCACACTCACGAGGTACAGGGCGCTGGCCAGCACCGCCAGCAATAGCACCAGATTGAGCCTGATCACGCCGCCGTCCTTTGCGCCACACGCATGATCGCGCTGCGCGAGCGGGCGTTACCACTCACCTCTTCTTTGCTGGGCTTGATGCGGTCCAGGGCCTTGAGCTTCATGACCTTGGGTGCGGCGAACGGTGTGCGGCGGTCATACTCGTCACGGGAGTGTTTGGCGATGAACTGTTTTACGATGCGGTCTTCCAGCGAATGGAAGCTGATGACCGCCAACCGCCCCCCAGGCTCCAACACATGCAGACAAGCCTCTAGCGCCTGTTGC
>CAZMXB010000046.1:12052-24445 GCA_964569855.1 uncultured Rhodoferax sp. | reverse complement strand
CCAGCAGTGGCTGGTCTGCTGACTCCGTCGAGTTTGTGCATGCAATCCACGCTGGGGCCAAGCGCACAGTTAAATACAACTGGCATGCGGTTTCCGCGACCGACGGCTTCTGGGATATCAAGTACCCCGGCGTGCTGAAGAATTGCGAATCATGCCACTTGGCAGGCACCTATGACTTCAGTGCAGCAGGCTCGGCAGTGACGTCCCCGAACAAGCGTCAGTACCGCACCGTGATGACCGGGGCCAGCAGCGCTGCGACCTTCAGTACTTCACCTTACGTCGCCCAGACCGCCGGTACCAATTACGGTGCTGGCTACGCGGTGAGTGCTGCTGGTGTGGTTACAGAAGCCGCAGGTACCACCTTAGTGACTTCACCGATTGCAACGGCATGCTTCGCATGCCACGACAGCACCGCCGTCATCCCGGGTAAGACCGAGAGCGCAGTCGACCACATGAAGCGCCAAGGGGCCTCGCTCTATGTACCGCGTGCCACGGGCTTGGCCAATAAGGAAATTTGCATGGACTGCCATAGCGCTACCAACGACAAAGGACTTGGTATCAAGGCCGTACATGCCATTAAATAGTGCGTTGGCTGACGATGGAACAAGGTTCAGGCCCCTGGTGGGCACCTGAACCGGTAGAATAAAAAAACCCCGCAGGCAGCATTGCCTGCGGGGTTTTTTATGTAGTTTTAGGCCGAATGGAGAAGGGTTTTTCAATGCAAATTCGTTTGAACCGTGTGTTGTGGGCTGCAACCGCTTTATGGGTCTACACATCACCGTCCTTTGCAGAGGAAAGTGCCGGCAGAGCGGCACAGATTAGCCAACCCGCGCCGAAAATTGCGCTTGGGGCCACTGGCAGTGTTTCTGCCAGCACTGAAAAAAAACCAGGCAACCGCAAATTGGTTGACCTCAACAACGCCACCCGGGACGAGTTGAAGTCGCTTCCCGGATTCAGTGACGTGCTGGCGGACAAAGTCATTGCTGGGCGCCCCTTTGGTAGCAAGGCCGATTTGGTAAGCCGTGGTATCGTCCTTGAAGGTCCATACCAGTCGATCAGGAAGTACATCTTTGTTGGACCGGTGAAAAAGGGTGTGGCCGGAGTTCCCAAGAAATGAATGGAGTTTTGCGGTCGTTCGTGCCCCTGGTTTGATCCAAGTCAATCTATTGGACATTGGGATGGGTGTGTCGTATCTTGTGCTTGACCGCCCGGTGTCTTGGGAGTCCAATAATTTTTGTGCAAATGGGTTTTTATTTACCTCAACGTTTTTTTTGGAGTCAATCAATGAAAAAGATCTCGCTTTCCCTTGTCAGTGCCGCAGTTCTGTTGGCCCTGGGTAGTCTGGTGCCGGCACACGCCGCCATCGATGCCGAGGCCGCGCAAGCGCTAGCCAAGAAGAACGACTGCTTCAAGTGCCACGCGGTCGACAAGACAAAGAAAGGTCCCTCTCTGAAAAAAATCTCGGAGAAATACAAGGGCAAAGCTGACGGGCAAGAAAAAGCCATCAAAAATATGACCGAAGGCAAAAAGGTCAAGCTGGAAGACGGTACGGAAGAAGACCACAAGATCATCGATACCAAGGATGCCGCCGCCATCAAGAACTTGGCAGACTGGATCTTGTCGCACTGAGCCGGTGTGAGCTCCTCGGCATTGCACGACGACAGTGCCGTTGGATACAACATGCCGCCTCGGAAGGAATCTGAGGGTGTGGCGCAGGCGGTCGCACCCAAGTCTATCGGGGCAGGCTATGTTGTTGAAATGTATGGGGCGATCCGCTAGAGCCTTTTGAGCCTTTACTGAGTTGATCCCCGACAATTGATTTGTATCAACATGTTTGCCGCCAGTCGCAACAAACCGTGTTCTAAGCGTAACAATGTGGTTGCGCTTTTTTTTTGGAAATCCTGACCATGCGAAATAGATTCAAGCCCATGCGGTACTTGATGCCTTGGCTGATGGCCTTCTGCCTCGTGCCTGCCGCGATGGCTGCGAACACGGTTGCGGCGACGCCCACAAGCCCGGTGACACTTGACAATGCGTCGTGCCAGGCCTGTCACGATGGAAGCAAGGGCAAACTGGAGGTGCCTGGCGCCGACGGAAAAGCGCGCGTGTTGCACAGCATTGCACCAGAGTCCTTTGCCAAGGGTGTGCATGCGAAGATGGAGTGTGTGACGTGCCACACGGACATTACAGACAACGCTGCGACGGCGAATGCGCACCAGAAGAACACGTCCCAACCTCTGAAAAAGGTGGACTGCGCAGGCTGCCACCAGGAACTTTGGGATAAAGCCAAGAAAGACGGGAAAACGGCCGACAAGCCCCGTTTGGGTGTGGTCGCGCAGAACATCGAGCTTTACAACAAGTCATTTCATGCGCGCCCCAATACGGACGACAAAACCAAACCCAATGCGTCGTGTGACAACTGCCACGATACGCACGGTTTCAACGTTCCGCCGGCCAATTCACCGGATCGGGCCGCTTGGCGTTTAGGCATTTCCACCAACTGCGGCGAGAACTGCCACACCGACCAGCTCGAAGCCTATGCAGACTCGATCCACGGGCAGGAGACCATCAAGAAACACAACGCCAAGTCTGCGGTTTGTACCGATTGTCACAGTGCCCATGGAGTAGTCAACACCTCTGGTGACCCGTTCAAGGTGGCGATTTCGGCTCAGTGTGGAAGCTGCCACGAAGCCAACTTTGCCTCCTACAAGGCAACCTACCATGGCCAGATCAGCACGCTCGGTTATGCCTACACCGCCAAGTGCTACAACTGCCACGGCAGCCATGACATTCTCAAGGCCGATGATCCCAAGTCCAAGGTGCATGCAGACAACCGCATGAAGACGTGCCGCACTTGCCACAACGGCAAAAAGGAGCTTGCTGACGCACCCGCAGGGTTTGCAACCTTCCAGCCCCATGGGCACGCCGGTGACTTCAAGCGCTACCCCGAAATTTGGATAGCCTTCCAAATCATGGTGCAGTTGCTGGTGGGCACGTTCGGCTTCTTCTGGCTGCACACGCTGCTGTGGTTCTATCGCGAATACAAGGAGCGCAAGGAACGCGCCAAACAGCCGCGCATCAAGGTTGACAACGTGGTCAGCAAGCACGCCGGTAAACACATACAGCGCTTCAGCCCGATCTGGCGTTTGGCCCACATCACTTTTGCCTTGAGTCTGATGATCCTGACTCTGACTGGCATGCCGTTGTTCTACCCGGATGCGCCTTGGGCCTCGGCCATCATGACGGCGCTGGGTGGCCCCCACATCGCAGGGATGATCCACCGCGTCAATGCTGTGATATTTGCCGGTGTGTTCTTCTGGCACCTGTTCTATCTGGCCTGGATCGTTCTGAGCGACTGGAAGAACTTCAAGTTCTTTGGACCCAACTCCATGATCCCCAACCTCAAGGACGGCAAAGACATGTTGGGCATGTTCAAGTGGTTCTTCGGAAATGGACCACGGCCGCAGTTTGACCGCTGGACCTATTGGGAGAAGTTTGACTACTGGGCACCTTTCTGGGGCGTCACCATCATCGGTGTCAGCGGTCTGGTGATGTGGCTGCCCAACGTGTTCGGCTCTTTCCTGCCGGGCTGGGTGTTCAACGTGGCAGCCATATTCCACGGGGAAGAAGCCTTCCTGGCGGTTGTATTCCTGTTCACAGTGCACTTTTTTAACAACCATTTCCGCCCTGACAAATTCCCGGTTGAGGTGGTGATGTTTACCGGCACGTTCTCGATCGAAGAGTTCAAGCACGAGCACCCGCTGGAATACCAGCGACTGGTTGACAGTGGCGAGCTTGAAAGCCGTCTGGTGGACGCTCCATCGCCTGCCAAGGTGACAGCCGCCAAGGCCCTGGCCTTTTTCCTGATTGCCTGTGGACTGACACTGTTGACGTTGGTCGGTATAGGTTTCTTCTCCAGCCTGTGAAGGGTTGTGTGAACGTACTTTGCTTTAGTTGATATCACTTCGGTGATTGAAAGGAAGACATGGAAATCGTAGAAGCAGATGTCGTCATTGTTGGCGCAGGCGGAGCGGGTTTGCGGGCGGCAATTGCATTGGCAGAGACAGACCCGTCGCTCAAGATCGCATTGATCTCCAAGGTTTACCCCATGCGCAGCCACACCTGCGCGGCCGAGGGTGGGGCCGCGGGTGTCATCAAAAAGGATGACAGCCTGGCACTGCACTTTGACGACACGGTGGGCGGCGGCGACTGGCTGTCGGACCAGGATTGCGTCGAATACTTCGTGAATGAAGCACCCAAGGAACTGCTGCAACTGGAGCACTGGGGTTGTCCGTGGAACCGCGAGGAAGATGGCTCAGTAGCTGTGCGCCCCTTTGGGGGGATGAAGAAGCAGCGTACCTGGTTTGCTGCAGACAAGTCGGGTTTTCATATTCTGCACACGCTGTTCCAGACCACACTGCAGTTCCCAACCATCACACGGTATGACGAGTACTTTGCGCTGGACTTGCTGGTCGATGAGGGACGTTGCCAAGGCCTGACTGCCATGGAAATGAAGAGCGGCATGATCAAGCAGTTCAACGCCAAGTCGGTGATCATCTGTGGCGGTGGGGCAGGACGCATGTTCCCGTTCACGACCAATGGTGCCATCAAGACCGGCGACGGCATGGCATTGGCGTACCGCGCTGGCGTTCCGCTGAAGGACATGGAGTTTGTACAGTACCACCCCACCGGCTTGCCCAATACTGGCAGCTTGCTGACCGAGGCCTGCCGCGGTGAAGGCGGCGTGATGCTCAATAAAAATGGGCGCCGCTACCTGCAGGACTACGGCATGGGCCCCGAGACGCCATTGGGCAAGCCCCAGCTCAAGACCATGGAACTGGGCCCCCGTGACCGCGTGAGCCAGGCCTACTGGCACGAAGTGCAAAAGGGCAACACCGTCACCACGCCGTGGGGCGAATGCGTGCTGCTGGACATGCGTCACCTGGGCGAGAAGTACATTGATGAGCGTCTGCCACTGGTGCGCGAACTGGCCATTGCCTACCTGGGCGTAGACATCGTCAAAGACCCGGTGCCGATTCGACCGGTGGTGCACTACATGATGGGTGGCATCTCCACCAATACCAAGGCGGCGACCGAACTGCCTGGCTTGTTTGCGGCAGGTGAATGCGCCTGTGTCAGCTTGAACGGCGCCAACCGGCTGGGTTCCAATTCGTTGACCGAGCTATTGGTTTTTGGCAAGGCCGCGGCCCTGTCGGCCATTGCGCATGCCAAGTCCGTTGGCCCGGCCAACAAGGCAGCGCTCAAGGCCCAGGCCGACGCGTCGCAAGCACGTATTCGCGAACTTTTCCTGCGTACCGATGGCAACGAGTCGATGTCGGGTTTGCGCAAGGAAATGATGGACACCATGGAGAAGAACTGTGGCCTGTACCGGACCGAAGAGGGCTTGCAGGAAGCGGTTGCCAAGATTGTGGAGTTGCGACAGCGCTACAACAAGGTTGTGTTGCACGACAAGAGCAATGTGTTCAACACCGACCTCTTTCAGGTGCTGGAATTGGGCTCCATGCTCGATTGCGCATCGGCCCTGACTGTGGGCGCCCTGGCGCGCAAGGAGTCTCGTGGTGCCCACCAGCGCCTGGATTATGTGGAGCGCGATGACAAGAACTATTTGCGCCACAGCATGGCCTATTACCAGGGTCAGGACACGGCGCGCATTGATTACCTCGATGTGGTGATCACCAAGTCGCCTCCAGGCGTGCGGGATTATTCAGGAGACCACAAATGACACAGCTGAAACAGCGTCTGGTCCAGCTGGAAGTGCTGCGCTACGATCCTGAAAAAGACACCGCGCCGCACTTCCAGAAATACGAAGTGATGTGTGCCGAAGAGTGGGTCGTGCTTGACGCGCTCAACGCCGTCAAGGAAAGCATCGACCCTACCCTTGCCTACCGCTGGTCTTGCCACATGGCGGTCTGTGGTAGTTGCGGCATGATGGTCAATGGCGAGCCCAAGCTGTCTTGCCACGCCTTCCTGCGGGATTACGTGGGGCAGGTGATTCGGGTCGAACCGTTGGCCAACTTTCCGATCGAGCGCGATCTGGTGACAGTGGCCGATGACTTTATCGACAAACTCAAACGCGTCAAGCCCTACCTGATTCCCAAGGAAAAGAAGACTGTCGAGCAAGGCGAGTACAAGCAGACGCCTGCGCAACTGATGAAGTACCGCCAGTTTTCAATGTGCATCAACTGCATGTTGTGTTATGCGGCCTGCCCGGAATACGCGCTGCAACCCAAATTCATTGGTCCTGCCGCGATTACTCTGGCACACCGCTATAACCTGGACTCGCGTGACGGTGGTCGCGACGAACGCCAGGAGGTGATCGCCACCAACGAGGGTGTCTGGGAGTGCTCCTTCGTGGGTGCCTGCTCCGAGGTGTGTCCCAAGGCTGTTGACCCCGCTGGGGCATTGCAGCAGGTAAAGGTTGCCAGCACCATCGACTGGTTCAAGGAGCATCTGTTACCCGGAGGTTCAACATGAGTCGCAAACCCTTTGTGCGCCCTGTATCCAAGACGGGCTGGTGGCTGAAGCATCCACGCTACATGCGCTATATGTCGCGCGAGGTGACCTGTGTGTTCATTGGTGCGTTTGCGTTGCTGCTGTTGTGCACAGTTGAGCGATTGTCGCAAGGACAGGCAGCTTACGAATCGTTCATTGCCGCCATACAGGGCCCGCTTAGCGTGGTCGGGCTGTTGCTGGTGCTGATTTTTGCTCTGCACAATGCCACCAGCTGGTTTAACGTCACGCCCAAAGCCTTGCCCGTGCAGATTGGCGAAGAATTTCTGGCGGGCAAGTACATCATTGGAGCCCATTACGCCGTCTGGATCGTGGCTTCATTGGTGGTTTTGTTTCTGGCAGGAGTGTTTTAGTCATGGCCAAATCCAACAAACCGATTTTCTGGAGCCTTTTTGCAGCCGGTGGCACGTTGGCCGCGTTCTTGGCGCCGGTGCTGGCGTTGCTGTTCCTCATGGTGGCGCTGGGGCATGCGCCAACAATCTTCAGTTTTTCCAACATGCAGGCATTTGCCGCTCATTGGATGGGAAAATTGTTCTTGCTTGGAGTGATTACGCTATTCTTGTGGCATGCTGCTCACAGGCTGCGGGTGACACTGCATGATTTTGGCCTGCGCCAGGACGCTGTAGTAGCCGTCGTGGTCTATCTGGTGGCGGCCGCGGGTACGGCACTGTCCGTGTTGTATCTTTTTCGTATTTGATCCATGTCCCCAGCCTTGCAAGCAGGTAGCAGGTTGGGTGATGGCGGGATTTTTTTTAAGGTTGACTTGTGAGTCCAAAACAAACGGCGACCCTCGCGCAAACTGAATCCTTACCCGGCATTGGCCTGGCGCCGGTTCATGCTCCTACTGTCATCCCGGAATATCTGCACAACACTTATTGGTGGGCGTATTTGCACCCCAGGGCGGTGCATATTTTTGAGCGGCAATGGTTAGTCAATCTGATCCTGTGGGGCAACTTTGCGAAGCTGCGCGATGCTGCATTGCAGGAAATGGGCGACACCATTGGCGGCAATGTCTTGCAGGTGGCCTGTGTATACGGGGATTTCACCGAACACCTGGTGCGGCGGCTGGGCCCCACAGGCAGTCTGAATGTGGTCGACGTGGCACCGATTCAAATCAAGAACCTGCAGACCAAACTGTCCAAACCTGAACATGTCACGGCATCCCTGCAGGACTCGTCCGCCCTGCAGTTTGCCGATGCCAGCCACGATGCTGTGGTGGTATTTTTCTTGTTGCATGAGCAACCAGCGGAAGTGCGGTTGAAAACCATTTCTGAGGCGTTGCGCGTCACCAAACCGGGCGGCAAACTCATATTCGTGGATTACCACAAGCCGGTAGCGTCGAATCCATTCCGCTACATCATGGTGCCCATTCTCACCACGCTGGAACCCTTTGCGATGGATGTCTGGCGCACCGAGATCGCTGACTGGTTGCCCTCAGACATCCGCCCGGCCAAGATCGAGAAGCAAACCTACTTTGGCGGCCTGTACCAAAAAGTGGTGGTCACGCGCTAGTCGAAGTTTCTTTTTTAGCCACGGACGTCGGCCACGGGCTCTGAGCCAAAGTCTGGTCTTGCCAAGTAGGCCAGTATGCGCGCCGCCGCATCGTCCGCGCTGCTGAGCTGGCCTTTGGTATGCAGGTCAGCAAACACCGCCCGATCGGGAAACTGGCTGACATCGGACCCCCGCAACTGAACTTGCATGTCGGTATCGATGACGCCCGGTGCCAGCGAGCAAACTCGGGCTCCGTTGATCACCCGTGCTTCGTCCATCGCCAGGCTGCGCGTAAAGTGGTCCATGCCCGCCTTGGCCGCGCAATAGGCCGCTGAGGAGGCCATGGCCCGGCGACCCAGGCCAGATGAGATGTTCAGCACCTTGCGTGGAATTGTCCAAGCCCCCGTGGCTCCGACAAAGGCGGCCGACAACAGCATGGGGGCCTCCAGGCCGACTCGCAATGCGTTGGACAGGTCGTTGGGGTCGCCCTGCCGCAAGGGCGCAACTGCCGGGATGACGCCGGCATTGTTGATCAATGTCGCGCTCAGCCACTGCCCCTCGTTTTTCGACTGCAGCCAGGCCTTCAAAGCTTCGGCCACCTGCACGCAATGGGCCAGATCCAGCGTCCACTGCTCCAGGGCTGCCCCCTGCTTGGTGGCTGCTTGGGCTAGTGCGTCGCTGGTATGGCGCGAAATGCAGACGAGGGTGGCGCCGGGTACCAGCAGTTGCCGGGCGAGGGCCAGCCCAAGACCGCGCGAGGCGCCTGTCATGATGGTCAAGTGGTGTTTCATGCTTGTGCGCCTTCAACTAAAAACCGAACCCGCCGCACACCGTTCCACTCGTCGGCGTCCAGACGGAAGGCTAGCGTCACCTTGGCCGGTAACGGCTCTGTGTGGCCAAACCAGATGCCATCCACCGGCTGGCCCTGGTGCTTGAGTTTGAGAGCGAGGTGTTTTTCACCCACCAAGCGTTGCGACACCACTTCGACCTCTTCGCTGAAAGTGGGGGCGGCAAAGCCCTGGCCCCAGACTTCCTTGTGCAGGGTGTCCACCAGGTCAACGCGCCGGTACTCAGGTGCCAGCGGGCCATCGGTCTCCAGGCGCCGGGTTAGCGTGGCGGCGTCCAGCCATTCTTGTGCAACTGATATCAGGCCCTGCTCAAACGTGTCAAGGCCGTCTTCATGGATGGTGCAGCCGGCCGCCATGGCGTGCCCGCCAAAACGCAACAACACCCCGGGGTGGCGCTTGGCCACCAGGTCGAGGGCGTCGCGCAAATGGAAACCCGGGATAGAGCGACCGGACCCTTTGAGTTCATGTTCTTTACCCGGTGCCGCGCTGGCCGCAAATACAAAGGCGGGTCGGTGCAGTTTGTCCTTGATGCGCGACGCCACAATCCCGACCACACCTTCGTGGAAATCAGGGTCGAATACACAAATCGCGGGTGGCGCCTCGTCACCTTCTTCAAACAGGGACTCGGCAATCATCATGGCCTGTTCACGCATATCGCCCTCGATAACGCGGCGTTCGCGGTTGATGCCATCGAGTGTTCTGGCCAATTCATCCGCACGCGCCGGATCATCCGTGAGCAGGCATTCGATGCCCAGCGTCATGTCGCTCAGGCGGCCCGCAGCATTGATGCGGGGGCCCAGCGCAAAGCCAAAATCAAAGGTAGTGGCAACCCGTGCAGAGCGGCCGGATGCTATAAAAAGGCTAGCTAGTCCTGCAGGTATGGCGAGGGCTCTCACCCGCTTCAGGCCCTGGGCAACCAGGCGTCGGTTGTTGGCATCGAGCTTCACGACGTCGGCCACCGTGCCCAGGGCAACCAGAGGCAGCAAGCCGTCAAGCTTGGGTTGTGTGGCTGCATCAAACACCCCGCGGGTGCGCAACTCGCTGCGCAGGGCCATCAAAACATAAAACATCACACCGACGCCCGCTATCGACTTGCTGGCGAATGTGCAACCCGGTTGGTTCGGGTTCACAATGACATCTGCAATAGGCAGTTCCGCGGCAGGGAGATGGTGGTCGGTCACCAGCACCTGCAGACCCAGTGCCCGGGCATGGGCCACACCGTCGATGCTGGCGATGCCGTTGTCCACGGTGATGAGCACATCGGCACCGCTGTCCTTGACGCGTTGTGCAATCGGGGCGGTGAGGCCGTAGCCGTCCACAATGCGGTCGGGCACGATATAGGCTACATGCCGTGCGCCCAGCATCTTGAGGCCGCGCATGGCGACGGCGCAGGCGGTGGCGCCGTCGCAGTCGTAGTCGGCAACGATGCACAAGTGTTTGTTCTCGGCCATGGCGTCCGCCAGAAGGGTCGCCGCTTGCGATAGGCCCAGCATGGTGGAAGGCGGCAGCAACTTGGCGAGAGCGTCGTCCAGTTCTTCGGTGCCGGTCACGCCGCGCGCGGCGTACAGCCGAGCAAGCAGGGGGTGGACGCCAGCCTGCTCCAGCACCCAGACGCTTCGGGGCGGGATGTCACGGGGGATGATCTTCACAGGCTTTGCAGCAGTTGTACCGGCGACGAAGTCGAAAAGCGCTGCTGCAAGCGACCCCACCAGGGTTTGTTCTGCAATTCAAAGGTGGCGGCCATGCGCTGACCGCACAGCGTCAGCAGCACAGGCTTGCCTGTTTTGGCCATACGGACTACCTCTGCCAGCCGGGAGTTATCCAGGTCCTGCCACGCAGAAGTCCAAGCCTGCGCGTCGTCGCGCAGCGCCGCCTGGCGCAATGTGTCAATACATTCCACAGGATCACCACCAACCGGTGCCGTGGAAGCTGGAGTGCCGGTGCCGCTGACCCAGAACGCATTGATGGTGGGCAGGCTCCGCGCACTGCGACTGTCGTTGACAGCATGGGTGTAGAGCAACATTTGCATCTCGTTTTGCAGTCGGCGCAGGTGTTTGGCATGCTCCTGCTGGGGCGTCCAGGGGTCTATGACAGTGCCCGCAACGCGCTCCAACGACGCGGTTGGCAGGTCCCTGAACACCGCGCCAAAGGCCAGCCAGGTGCCATTGGTCAGCGGGTGCAACGTGATGCCGTCTTCCTCGAAGTACCGTTTCATCGCCGCGCGCAGGGTGTCGCACTCCTGCGTGCTGATATGCAGGTCCTGTGGATCGTCCATGCAAACCTGGTTGGACCTCACTTCGAGGTGGCAAGGCGAGATCCAGGCCCACCCGGCATCACCATGAATTTTTGTCAACCCGAGTTGTTGGGCGTCCAAGGCAGCCCATGGGATCAGGCCATCTGCAGCAGCCAGTCCCAGCATGTTGGCGCGTATCCGTTCGGGCAGGGGGGTTAACGTCTCGGGGGAGCCCAGTACCGGTTGCATGGGTGACAGCAGACCCAGCAGTTCGGACAAATGGGGTAACACCAATTGTTCAGTGGCAGCCTGGCACAAAGGGCCGGGCGGTGCAGCGTGTGAAATAAGCAAGTGCATGGTTCGATTGTCCTGCATGGATGCCACAATCCGGGCATGTTGAAATTTCCATACGAGTTGCGTATCGGCTGGCGTTACACGCGAGCCGGTCGCACCACCCGCCGCAACGGGTTTATCTCCTTCATTTCCGGGGTGTCCATGCTGGGGATTGCATTGGGCGTGGCGGCATTGATTATCGTACTCAGTGTCATGAACGGTTTCCAGAAAGAAGTGCGGGACCGTATGCTGGGTGTGGTTTCCCATGTGGAAGTCTATGCCCAAGGGGGGCAGGCGCTGCCCGATGTGAACCTGACGCTGAGCCAGGCACGGTCCCATCCCCAGGTCCTGGGTGCTGCACCTTTTATAGCAGCGCAGGCCCTGTTGGCGAGGGGTGAAGACATGAAAGGCGTCATGGTCCGGGGTATTGATCCGAGCCAGGAATACCAGGTGACCGACGTGGCTGGCGGTGCCCAGGCGTCGGCACTGGCACAACTGGTGCCCGGTGGTTTTGGGGTGGTGCTGGGCTCAGAGCTGGCGCGTTCCCTGGGGGTGCGCGCAGGCGACCGTGTGACCCTGGTGTCACCCAGCGGTCAGGTCACTCCCGCAGGTGTGGTGCCGCGTTTGAAACAAATGACCGTGGTCGGAACCTTTGATTCGGGTCATTACGAATACGACTCGGCGCTGGCCATGGTGCATGTGGACGATGCGGCCAGGATTTTCAGGCTGGAGGGGCCGTCGGGTGTGCGAATCAAGTTGCGTGACCTTCACCAGGCGCGCCAGGTCGCCGACCAGCTTAGCCGCAGCCTCACAGGCGACTTGGTGATACGCGACTGGACTCGCCAGAACCGAACCTGGTTTGCGGCAGTGCAAGTCGAAAAACGCATGATGTTCATCATCCTGACGCTCATCGTGGCGGTCGCGGCCTTCAACCTGGTCAGCACGCTGGTGATGACG
>CAZMXB010000046.1:11672-12042 GCA_964569855.1 uncultured Rhodoferax sp. | reverse complement strand
CAGGGGGCGATGGTGGGCGTCATTGGCACGCTGGCCGGGCTCTTGCTGGGACTGGGAGTGGCCTTCAACATCGATGTCATTGTGCCGGCACTGGAGCAGGCGCTGGGTGCGAGTTTTCTGCCCAAAGACATCTACCTGATCAGCCGCATGCCCAGCGACCCGCAGCAGGCCGACATCCTGCCGATTGCAGTAATTGCCCTGGTGATGGCGTTTGTCGCCACCCTGTACCCCAGCTGGCGCGCCAGCCGTGTCAACCCGGCGGAGGCCTTGCGTTATGAATAAGATTGCCCCCACGCTCGGCACTGGCGTGTCCTCGCTGCCCCCCGAGGGGTCCCTCGCGGCCAGGGGCGGCCCGTCGCCGCTCAAAGCT
>CAZMXB010000046.1:8448-11662 GCA_964569855.1 uncultured Rhodoferax sp. | reverse complement strand
AGCGGCTTTGTACTCAACAAGTTTCGAGGTGATGCTGCGTTGCTTGCGCCTGCGCCAGAGATGCTGCAAGAACGCACCGGTGTGCCCACGGTGGCTGTGCTGCCGATGTGGTGGCAACACGGACTGCCTGAAGAAGATGGCATGTTTCACTACGGCCCCACGCTCGGCACTGCCGTGTCCTCGCTGTCCCCCGAGGGGTCCCTCGCGGCCAGGGGCGGCCCGTCGCCGCTCAAAGCTGCTGTTCCGGCTGCCAGTGGCGAGACCGTGTTGCATGCCCGGGGCTTGACCAAACGTTTCACCGAAGGCCGGCTCGATGTCACCGTGTTGCACGGTGTGGATCTGCAGGTTCACCAAGGTGAAACCCTGGCCATTGTGGGAGCTTCCGGTTCTGGCAAAAGTACCTTGTTGCACCTGTTGGGCGGCCTGGACGCGCCCACCAGCGGGTCGGTGCAACTGCACGGTCAGGATCTGGCGCACCAGAGCGCGGCACAACAAGGCCGTTTGCGCAACCAACACCTGGGTTTTGTCTACCAGTTTCACCATCTGTTGCCCGAGTTCAGTGCACTCGACAATGTTGCAATGCCATTGACAATTCGGCGTCTAGCCCTCGCAGAATGTGCGCAAGCAGCTATGAAAATGCTAGCAAGTGTGGGCTTGCAGGACCGCATGCACCACCGCCCGGCCGAATTGTCGGGCGGCGAGCGCCAGCGCGTGGCCATTGCCCGGGCCCTGGTAACCCGCCCCGACTGTGTGCTGGCCGATGAGCCCACTGGCAATCTGGACCGCAATACGGCCGACGCGGTGTTTGACCTGATGCTGGAACTGGCACGGGTGCACGGTACCGCATTTGTATTGGTAACCCACGATACCTCCCTGGCTGCGCGTTGCAGCCGCCAGCTGAAGTTGGTGTCGGGACGTCTGGCCGAGGTGTGAACTCCTGGACCGACACCCACTGCCACCTCGACGCGCCGGAGTTTGCGTTCGACAGGCTCGCCGTGCGTGCAAGGGCGCGGCAACGTGGGGTTGGTCATTGTGTGATACCGGCGGTGGAGCGACCCAATTGGGAAACCGTGCGGCAACTGGCCCACACGGGCGGTGACAGTTACTGCCTGGGCATTCACCCCTTGTATGTCGAGCAAGCGCAGGCCGATGACTTGCAGGCACTCGAAACCTGGTTGCAGACCCACGCCGCTGATCCGCGGCTGGTGGCGGTGGGTGAAATCGGTCTCGATTATTTTGTACCCGAACTTCAGCAGGGCCCGCTCAAAGAGCGCCAGGAGTTGTTCTACCGCGAACAGCTCAAACTGGCCCGGCAATTTCAGTTGCCCGTGGTGATACACGTGCGCCGCTCGGCCGACCGCTTGCTCAAACATTTGCGCGAACTGGGCCGCAACGGCCACCGGTGGTCCGGCATTGCGCATGCCTTCAATGGCAGTGCGGTACAGGCACAGGCCTTTATCGAACTGGGTTTCAAACTGGGCTTTGGCGGCGCAGTGACCTATGAACGCGCGCTGCAATTGCGCCATTTGGTGCAAACCCTGCCGTTGGATGCCATTGTTCTGGAGACGGACGCGCCTGACATTCCACCCCACTGGCTCTACGCCACGGCACAAGACCGCCTGGCTGGCGCACCGCAAGGGCGCAATGAGCCCGGCGAACTGCCCCGTATTGCCGCGCTCGTGGCAGAGTTGCGTGGCATCAGCCTGGAAGCCTTGGCGCAGGCCACCACCCTTAACGCCTGCCAGGCTTTGCCCCGGCTGGCTGCCCTGCTGGTATAAATCCCCATGGCAATAAAAGAAACCGTACCTTTACCCGAAGTCAATTTTTCAGACGAAGGCCCCATCCGCCACCTGCACCTCGATAGCATCTGGATTCAGGGCTCCATGCTGGTGGACGCGCCCACCGTGCTGGTGCACGAATACATACAGCGCATGATGGCCTGGCTGCTGTTTGTTGACCCGGCTTCGGTTGACAAGCGCCAGGCGCTGCAACTGGGCTTGGGAGCGGCGTCACTGACCAAGTTTTGCCACAAAGAGATACGCATGAAAACCACGGCCATTGAACTCAACCCCCAGGTGCTGGCCGCTTGCCGCGGGTGGTTCAAACTACCCCAGGACAACAGCCGCATGAAAGTCATCCTGGCGGACGCCGAGCAGGAAATCAAACAACCCCAATGGCAGGGTGCGGTGGACGCCTTACAGGTCGATCTGTATGACCAGGAGGCGGCCGGTCCTGTGCTCGACAGCGCTGCGTTTTATGCAGACTGCCGCCAAACCTTGACCGAGGATGGTTGCATGACGGTTAACCTGTTTGGCCGTTCATCGAGTTTTCAGCGCAGCGTCGACAACATGGCGCAGGCGTTTGGCAAGGATGCCCTGTGGGCATTCAAGGCCACGCGTGAAGGCAATACCGTGGTATTGGCTCAGCGCACCCCCACGCGGCCCACCCGCGCGGTGTTGCTGGAGCGTGCCGATACCATTCAACGCCAATGGGGGCTGCCTGCGACCAAGTGGTTGCGCGCCTTCAAACCAGTGCAACCATGACCACCCAGGCCCCCAACCCCAACACGGCGAAAAAAGGAAATACCGGACCGCTGGACTGGCGCCGCCTGGTTGAGTGGTTGCTGGCCGATGGCGTCATTTCGCACGAACAGGCCACCCGCACCGTGGCCCGCTGTGCCCAGGCCGAAAGCGTGCAACACCCGCTTGTCCGCCTGGCCAGCGTGTCCATGCGACGTGCGTCGGACAACAAAGCGCTGGATATTGAAATCCTGACCGAGTGGCTTGCTGCCCGTGCGGGCATGGACTACCTGCGCATTGATCCGTTGAAAGTGGATGTTGGCAAAGTTGCCGATGCGATGGGCGCTGTGTATGCCGAACGCCATCGCATCCTGCCACTGGTGGTTAGCGCCAGTGAAATCACGGTTGCAACCTCGGAGCCGTTTATCACTGATTGGGTGGCCGAAGTGGAGCGCCAGTCCCGCAAAGGCGTGCGACGGGTGCTGGCCAACCCGCAGGAGATTCACCGCTACACCGCCGAGTTTTATGCACTGGCCAAGTCGGTCCGAATGGCCAACAAGTCGGGTGTCAATAACGGCGCGAGTTTTGAGCAACTGGTCGAGCTGGGCAAGTCCAACAAACAGCTTGATGCCAATGACCAGAGCGTGGTGCAGGTGGTGGACTGGTTGTGGCAATACGCCTTTGACCAACGCGCC
>CAZMXB010000046.1:0-8420 GCA_964569855.1 uncultured Rhodoferax sp. | reverse complement strand
GGGCGTTCTCAATGCCATGACGGCGCGCATCAAACTCCTGGGCCGCATGGACGTGATTGAGAAGCGCCGCCCGCAGGACGGCCGCATCAAGACCCGCAACCAGGGCGGCGATGAAATCGAAATGCGGATATCCACCCTGCCCACCGCCTTCGGCGAAAAGATGGTGATGCGCATTTTTGACCCCGACAACACGATGAAAGACCTGGACGCGCTGGGCTTTTCCAGCCACGACGGTCAGCGTTGGGAATCGTTGCTCAAACGCCCGCACGGCATCATTCTGGTCACCGGACCCACGGGGTCCGGCAAGACCACCACCTTGTACGCCACGCTCAAACGGGTGGCCACCGAAGAGGTCAACGTCAGCACGGTGGAAGACCCGATCGAAATGATTGAGCCCGCCTTCAACCAGACGCAGGTACAGCCCCAGCTCGACTTTGGCTTTCCGCAGGGCCTGCGGGCGCTGATGCGCCAGGACCCCGACATCATCATGGTGGGCGAAATCCGCGACCAGGAAACCGCAGAAATGGCGGTCCAGGCGGCGTTGACCGGACACTTGGTGTTCTCAACCCTGCACACCAATGACGCGCCTTCGGCCGTGACCCGGCTAATGGAGCTGGGCGTGCCGCAGTATCTGATCAATGCCACCTTGCTGGGCGTTTTGGCCCAGCGTCTGGTGCGCACCCTGTGCAAACACTGCCGCGTTCGCGATGAAGAAACCGGGCGCGATGTGCTGGCTGAACTGGTCAAGCCGTGGCAGATCAACGGGGGTTACAAACCCTATAAACCGGTGGGCTGTGTGGACTGCCGCATGACGGGTTTTCTGGGGCGCATGGGCCTCTATGAGCTTTTGGTGGTGTCAGACGCCTTCAAGGCCAAGATCACAGCCGACCCCAGTATCGAGGCCCTGCGCCGCCAGGCCATTGCCGATGGCATGCGCCCGTTGCGCCTGGCCGGCGCATTGCGGGTAGCAGAAGGGATGACTGTGATCGAAGAGGTCTTGACATCCACACCACCGTTGACTTGAGAACAACATGGACATTGACCCACTCAGCGCCGTTGAATCGGCCCAACCCGAACAAACCGCCAAAAAGCGCGCCTGGCTGAACCCCGCCGTGGCGATCACCGTCGCGCTGCTGGCCACCTTTATGGGGATATGCAAGGTCAAGGATGACAACATTGTCCAGGCCATGCAACAGGCGCAGGCCGACAAGCTCGATCACTGGCAGTTCTACCAGGCGCGCAATATCCGCGAAGAGATCGCGAAGTCCACGCTGGCCCAATTGCGTTTGCAGGCCCTGGCGGCGCCGCACAACCTGACGGGTGCTTACCGGGAGCAGATTGCTTTTTACGAAACCCTGGCCAGGGATCAGCACCAAAAGAAGGAAGAGGTAAAAACGCAGGCCGAGAAAGACCAGGCCACCTACGATGCCCTCAATTTCAGGGATGACCAGTTTGACTTGTCCGACGCGCTGATTGCCATCGCCATCTCCTTGCTGGCAGTGGCGTCGCTCACGCAGTTGCCCTGGCTCTACCTGTTGGCGTTGCTGCCAAGCGGCTCTGGCGTGTTGATGGGACTATCGGGTCTGGTGGGATGGGGTTTCCATCCTGATCCGCTGATCAAGCTGCTCAGCTGACTTCAAACGCCACCAGCGGGGCCTTGTCGGCATCAATCTCACAGCCCAGCGACAGCTGGCCGTAACCGACCAGAAAACACTCGGTGCGGCGCAGTGCCACCGCCTTTGCCTGGTTACCGAAATACACCCAGGTGCCAAAACTGGACGCATCGGTCAACACAATCTGCCCGCCGCGGGTGCGAATCGTTGCGTGCACGCGGGATACCCGGGGGTCCAGCACTGGCAAGGATGCCTCGGTGGATCGTCCGATAGTGATGTCCGTTGCAGCGAGCTCAAAGGTCTGGCTGCGACCGGCCAGGGTCAAAGTCAGTGTCTGGTGCTTTACCGGCGCGTACATCGAGGTGCCCATGGCGGTGGCATCGAGGTCGCGGCCTGACTGCCATTCCACGCGGTAAATGTGGGTTGGCTGGGTTTTTCCGCGCAGGTGGATGGGACCCAGGCTGCGCAGGGCAGGGCGCTGGGTGGGCATGAGTTCGTTCCACACACTTTGGGTTGTCAAAATCTGGTCGGCACCGGCCAGGTCTGCCAGGCGCGCTGCGGAATTGACGGCATCACCAAAACAGTCGCCATCGATCTCGACCAACTCACCGGACTCTACCCCCATTTGCATCTGGATGGCGCGTTCGCCCCCGTGTGGAATGATGGGATCCGCCTTGAAGCGCGATTGCAATGTGACACATGCGGTCACCGCGCGACCCGCATCGGGAAACACCGCAAATACACCATCGCCCAGCAACTTGACGACGCGTCCCTGGTGCTGCTCAAACACCTTGCCCAACTCGGTGGTCAAAGCGGTCATGAGCTGCGAGGCGTTGGTATCGCCCATTTTTTCAAACAATCCCGTGCTTCCAACAACATCGGCAAACACAACGGTAGGCATCAAAGACAGCTTTCGGCAGAGTGGTGCGGGGGCGAGAATGGCCCAAGCAAGAACGGTGCGTGGATCGTAGCTGGTTCATCCACCCAGTGCAATAGAACGGCAACTGCCCCACAAATCGCAGACGGGTCGAAGGACGTCTGCTAGCATCCCGCTTAGTTGGGCTGTGCAGTGGTTTCATCGTTTTCCGAGCGGAGCAACGTGGACATTGAAAAATTAGGTAGATACGACATCATCGGCGTCTTGGGCAAAGGCGCCATGGGTGTGGTGTACGAGGGGCGCGATCCGAATCTCGACCGGCGCGTGGCCATCAAAACCATACGGGTGCAAAACCTGTCGGCTGAAGCTGCAATCGAATATGAGGGCCGGTTTCGGACTGAAGCGCGCTCCGCTGCACGCCTGCACCACCCCAATATCGTCAGTGTGTTTGATTCCGGTCAGGATGGGGAGGTTGCCTATCTGGTGATGGAATTCGTACAGGGTGAAGACCTGAAACACCACCTCGAATGTGGTGAGCGGTTCTCGGTTCGGGCCGCGATTGTCATGGTGCATGAACTGTTGATGGCGCTGGACCATGCGCATCGCCAGAATGTGGTGCACCGCGACATCAAACCCGCCAACCTGCTGATCGAGGTCAGCGGGCGCATCAAATTGACGGATTTTGGCGTTGCGCGCATCCAGGACCCCGAAGAAACCAATCTGACACAGGTCGGTAGCGCCGTCGGCACTCCGAAATACATGTCGCCCGAGCAGGCCAAAGGCCAGCGGGGCGACTCGCGCTCGGACGTGTTTTCTGCCGGTGTGGTGCTCTATGAGTTGTTGACCGGGCGTTTGCCCTTTGATGGCGAAAATCAGTTTGTGGTCATTCACCAGATCGTGAACCACGACGCCGCGCCTCCCAGCAGTGTGCGCTCGGAAGTGCCAGCGGCGATGGACGAAGTCATGGCGCGCGCGCTGGCAAAAGATCCGGCGCAGCGGTATGCCACAGCGCGTGAGTTCGCCCTTGCGCTGCGCGGCGTCGCGTCCCAAGTGACTGCGGTGCCAGGGGCAACTGAAACCGACTTGGCGATGGAACCGGGCCGGTTTCAAAGCAGTGGCGGTGTGGGTACTTCCACCGACGCGGCATTGCGCGACGGCTCCAGTACCGGTCTCTTTGGTTTGGCCGAGGATGTGTCTCTGGTTTCAACCATCAGCCACGATGATGAGTTGAGTGGCTGGAACAAGGTCAAGGATTCGGTCGATGTGGTGGCTCTGCGCGGTTTCCTGGCGCGTTTTCCGTCAGGCATCTATGCACGGCGCGCGCAACTACAGCTGGAACGGCTGGCAGTTGGTGCGCATACCGACCCGGATGCGACCGTCAGCCACTTTCAGCCGGTTTTATCGGGTACTGCGGCGCAAATTACCCCGCCGATACCCGCGCCGGCGATTGTTGCCAGTGCTGCAACCGCTGAAGCCGCAGTGCCCGCCACGCGTGGCGGAGCGAAGTGGGCAATCCTGTTCGTCGGGTTGGTGTTGGTGATCGGTACTGTTGTGGTGTTTTTCAATCCCAATTCATCCACCGAGTCTGCAGGTGCCGTGGAATCCGCTCCTGGCGCACTTTTGGCGGCGCCAAGTGCATCCAGACCAGCTTCTGCGCAGGGTGCAACTGGACCGGCCGACGCAGCGGCAGCGCCGGGTTCACCAGGCTCCGTGCCTGCGTCCATGCGCCCCGCAGCGACTGCTTCAGCGAAGTCGGCACCGGCGCCCGTCCGGCCGGCGGGTGTTGCGTCGCAAACGGTGCCCCCTAAATTGGTCCCACGCGCGACCCCACCGGAGTCCTTGCCGACCACCAAACCTGTTGAGGCGGTGCGGCCACCGGCTGCGAATGCTTCAACGGACAACGCGGGTGGACCTTCGGCACCCGGAAATGTTTGCGCGGACCGGGTCTTTGTGTTCAGAATCGCCTGCGTTTCCAAAGCCTGCACGACGGAGCGCTTTCGGGGCTCCCAGGAATGCCTGGAATTCAGGGAGATGGAAAGAATCCGCGAGGAGCAGCGCAACAATAACCAGCGCTAAAACCGGTTCGCGCGCCATTCGTCGCCTTTGCGACCGAAGGCTCACTTCGGGTGCTTGGTACAAACCCGCATTTCACCCCAATTGCCGGTCTGCCGGCACCGCGCATGTACTGGGCGGGTTGACCTTTGTGGCACACTGGATTGCCATAGTGCACGCGGCCAACCGTAACGACAGGAGACAGGTCTAGTGAAAATCAAAAGCCAAAAAGATTTCTTTTCGGGCCTCATGTTCATGGGCGTTGGTGTAGCGTTTGCGTGGGGTGCCAGCAACTACACGATAGGCAATGGAGCCCGTATGGGCCCCGGATACTTTCCTTTGGCACTGGGTGTTTTATTGGCCATTCTGGGCGGCGTCATTACTTTCAAGGCGCTGGTGGTCGAGACATTCGATGGTGACAAGGTGGGGGCCTTTGCCTGGAGGCCGCTGGTGTTCATCATTTTGGCCAACCTGGTTTTTGGCGCCATGATTGGTGGTCTGCCCAAGTTTGGCATTCCAGCCATGGGACTGATTGTCGGCATCTTTGCGCTTACCTTTATCGCATCGTTGGCTGGTGAGGGGTTCAAGTTCACCGAGGTCATTATTCTGGCCACTATTTTGGCGGTCATGAGTTATTTGGCCTTTATCGTGCTGCTCAAGTTGCAGTTCCCTGTTTGGCCCGCATTCATTTCTGCCTGAAAAAGGTCTGACCATGGAACTGTTCAACAATCTGGCCCTCGGTTTTGGCGTCGCATTTACGCTGCAAAACCTGATGTATGCCTTCATCGGCTGCTTACTGGGAACTGTGATCGGCGTGTTGCCCGGTATTGGTCCGTTGGCCACCATTGCAATGCTATTGCCCGCTACGTATGCGTTGCCCCCGGTGGCCGCGCTGATCATGTTGGCCGGCATCTATTACGGTGCGCAGTACGGTGGATCCACCACCGCCATTTTGGTGAATTTGCCGGGCGAGTCGTCGTCGGTGGTGACCGTGATAGACGGCTACCAGATGGCGCGCAACGGGCGGGCCGGACCTGCGTTGGCCGCTGCCGGATTGGGTTCCTTTTTTGCTGGCTGCGTGGGCACCCTCATTCTGGCGGCGTTTGCTGCACCGCTGACGGAACTGGCGTTCAAATTTGGTCCCGCCGAATATTTTTCGCTGATGATTTTGGGTTTGATCGGGGCGGTGGTTCTGGCTGCCGGATCACTGCTGAAGGCAATCGCCATGATTGTGTTGGGCCTTCTTATGGGGATGATAGGCACCGACGTGAACTCTGGCGTGGCGCGCTTCAGTTTTGACATCCCCGAACTCACTGACGGCGTGGGTTTCATTGTCATTGCCATGGGCGTTTTTGGTTACGGCGAGATCATCAGCAATTTGGGCAAACACGAAAGTGAGCGTCAGGTGTTCACAGCCAATGTCACCGGCTTGTGGCCGACCAAAGAGGATTTCCGCAACATGATCCCAGCGGTTTTGCGTGGCACGGCACTGGGTTCATTGCTAGGTATTTTGCCCGGCGGTGGTGCCGTGATGGCGGCGTTTGCAGCCTATACCCTCGAGAAAAAGATCACTTTGCATCCTGGTGAGGTACCTTTTGGCAAGGGTAATATCCGTGGAGTAGCGGCGCCTGAATCGGCCAACAATGCCGGTGCGCAAACCTCTTTTATTCCACTGCTGACACTCGGCATTCCACCTAACGCCGTCATGGCGCTGATGGTCGGTGCCATGACCATCCATAACATACAGCCCGGTCCGCAGGTCATGACCAGCAACCCCGAACTGTTCTGGGGTTTGATTGCCTCCATGTGGATTGGCAACCTGATGCTGATCGTTTTGAACCTCCCGCTGATCGGGATCTGGATCAAGCTTCTCAGTGTTCCTTACCGGTGGTTGTTTCCCTCCATCGTGCTGTTTTGCGCCATTGGTGTTTACTCCACCAACAACACCACGTTTGACATCTGGATGGTGGGTATTTTTGGTTTCATTGGTTACCTCTTCATCAAACTGGGAACCGAACCCGCTCCGCTGTTGTTGGGCTTCATTCTCGGCCCCATGATGGAGGAGTACCTGCGCCGCGCACTGTTGTTGTCGCGCGGGGACTGGAGTGTTTTCGTGACCCGTCCACTTTCCGCCAGTCTGTTGGCCGGAGCCGTGCTGTTGCTGGTGCTGGTTTTGATGCCATCCGTGAAGTCCAAGCGCGAAGAAGCCTTTGTTGACGACTGAAGCGGTGATCCAGCATCCCCAGCGCGTCGCGCTGCACAACGAAATTCACGCCAGGCCACCCGAGGCCATGGATGTGCCACTGGGTTTGTCCCATGTGGTCATGGTGTGTGACGCCGGGCAGCGTGCTGCCAGTTGGGCACACATGGCTGAACTCGCCCGTGACCACCACTTGCCGCCGCCAGACGCTGAAACCACCCATGTCCGGCTTGACCTTGGCCCGTACCGCGTGCGCTGGGAGATGCACACCGAGTTTGTGACATGGACATTTATGCGCAAACTCAACGCCGACCATTTTGGCGAACAGGAACCCGAACCCGCGCTGGCAGCCGTGCCACAGCGATGGCTTGCGCAACTGCCAGGCCAATGCCTGGCCAACCTGCACCTTTGGGTGCTGGACACCAAGGGTTTTGGCAACGGATCACTGGTCAAACATGTGTTGTACGAGGAGACCCTGGTTGCTTCCACCGTAGCGGACGGATTTGCCGAGGTTTACACCGACTTTGCGGTACATGCGGACGGTTTCTCCCGCATGGTGTTGCTCGCCGGGACCATGGCGCCACGGCGGTTGGGCCGCTTGGTGCAACGCTTGCTGGAAATTGAAACCTACCGCATGGCGGCTTTGTTGGGCCTGCCGGCAGCCCGCGAAGCGTCTCAGGTGTTGGCCACGGCAGAAGGTGAACTGGCGGAGTTGGCGCAGTCCATTCGATCTGCCACGCGGGAAGATGAGCCGCTATTGCTGGACCGCCTGACGCGCCTGGCCGGAGCGGTGGAAAGCCAGCATGCGGCGACCCATTCCCGTTTTTCCGCCAGCGCCGCGTATTTCGAACTGCTGGACAAACGCATTGCCGAAATCTCGGAGTCGCGCTTGCCCGGAATGCAGACCATTGGTGAATTCATGGACAGACGACTGACACCGGCCCGCAGCACCTGTGCCTGGTCTGCCAAACGGCAGGACGCACTGTCGCAACGTGTCTCCCGCATCAGCCATTTGTTGCGCACCCGGGTGGAGATTGAGCAGCAGCAAAGCAGCCAAGCGCTCCTGACCACCATGAACAATCGCCAGGACATCCAGATCAAGCTGCAGTCCACGGTGGAGGGGCTGTCCGTGGCTGCCATTACCTATTACATCGTGGGGTTGGTGAGCTACCTGGCCAAGGGCGCACAACACTGGGGCTGGCCGTGGAGTCCGGAAATGACTGCCGCAGTGGCCATTCCGGTGGTCGCTGCCGGCGTGTGGTGGTCACTCAGGCGGTTGCACCAGCGCGTGTTCCACGGTTGATGGGCTTCATAGGTTTTTCCAATTTGATTGATTGGATCAATCAAATTCTATTTGCTCATAGAAGGGCTAAACTTCACCCCGTTCAACCGTAGAACTGTCCAACCAAGAGGAAAACCGCCATGTCTCTGATCAATACCCAAGTCCAAGCTTTCAAGACCACCGCTTTTGTCAACCGCAGCGGCAAAGGTGAGTTCATCGAACTGACCGAGCAGTCCCTCAAGGGCAAATGGTCTGTGCTGATTTTTATGCCAGCCGCATTCACCTTTAACTGCCCCACCGAAATCGAAGACGCTGCAGAGCACTATGCAGAATTCCAGAAGGCTGGTGCCGAGGTCTACATCGTGACCACCGACACCCACTTCTCGCACAAGGTGT
>CAZMXB010000045.1:0-24446 GCA_964569855.1 uncultured Rhodoferax sp. | reverse complement strand
CGTCACCTTTTTGCCATCGCAGTTGCGCAGCACACTTTCCAGCACGATACGAATGGACACCGGCAGGCGGTGGACAGCAGGAAACTTTTTGGCCAGCGCCGGCAGTGAATACAGGGTGCCGGTTTTGCCCGATGCGGTGGTAAACGATTGGAGCGTGGATGCAAAAGCGTGTGGCATGGAGTTCTCCTGTGGCAATGGCGTCGCAGACATTCTGACAGCACTACGTGTGCGCGCTACGTTCGACGGCGCACAGATCGCAGCGGCAAAAGCAGCCAAGCTATGTGTTTTATCCATCGGAGACAGTATGTCCAAAGAACCCGCATCGAACGACGCAAAAGCCCTTCGCACGGTTGCGCGCAAACACCTGGAAAAAGGCGCGGTAACAGCTGGCTACAGCGCCGACCGTAGCGCGGTGCTGGAGAAACTCAACGCGTCCCTTGCAACTGAGCTGGTATGTATGTTGCGGTACCGACGCCACTATTTCATGGCCAAGGGCATCCATGCGCGTGGGGTGGCTGCGGAATTTTTGGCTCACTCCAATGAAGAGCTGGGCCATGCGGACCGTCTGGCCGCGCGCATTGTTCAGCTGGGAGGCGAACCCAACTTTGCACCCGACGAACTGACCACCTACAGCCACGCAGAGTACGTCGCCGGCGACTCTCTGGAAGAGATGATTCGCGAAGACCTGGTGGCCGAACGGATTGCCATTGACAGCTACCGCGACCTGGTGAAGTTCCTGAACCACGACGACCCCACCACCAGCGACATGGTCAAGGCGATTCTGGCCGTGGAAGAAGAGCACGCCAATGAATTGGCCGACCTGCTGGAAGATTTGCCCGGCAAAGCCTGAGCTACCCACATGAGCGCCACCCGGATTGAAACCGACAGTTTTGGTCCCATTGAGGTGCCCGTAAAAGCGCTGTGGGGTGCGCAGACCGCACGCAGCCTGCACTTTTTTGCCATCGGCTCACAACGCATGCCGTTGGGCCTGGTCCACGCTCTGGCATGGGTCAAGTGGGCTGCAGCGCTGGTGAATGCCGACCTGCAATTGCTGGACCAAACAAAGGCGCGGTCCATTGCGGATGCCGCGCAACAGGTCGCTCAAGGGGAGTTTGACGGTGAGTTTCCGCTCTCGGTCTGGCAGACCGGCTCCGGCACCCAGAGCAACATGAACGTGAACGAGGTGGTGGCAAGCCTGGCGTCGTTGTCCCTCGGCGGCGGGCTGGGGTCCGAGCGCAGTGTGCATCCCAATGACGATGTGAACCTGGGACAGTCTTCCAACGATGTGTTCCCCACGGCCATGCACATTGCAGCGGGCCTGGGCACGCGCGACCAGCTCCTGCCCGCCCTGCATGCACTCCACGAAACCCTGCTGTTGAAATCCGTAACTTTCAAAGACGTTATCAAGATCGGCCGCACCCATTGGCAAGACGCGACGCCGGTCACGCTGGGCCAGGAGTTCAGGGGTTATGCCGCGCAACTGGCGATCTGTGAACACAGTATCTCCGCGTCGCTGCAAGCGGTGTTGGCCTTGGCCATTGGGGGAACTGCCGTCGGCACCGGACTCAACACCCACCCTGAATTTGGCGCCCGCGTGGCTGCCAAGCTTTCCGGGAAACTGGGCCTGCCTTGTGTGCAGGCCAGCAACCTGTTTGCCGCGATGGCCGGGCACGAGGCACTGGTGGCCCTGCACGGCAGCTTCAGGATGCTGGCCATTGCCTTGACCAAGATTGGCAATGACATCCGCCTGATGGGCAGCGGCCCGCGCGCCGGTTTGGGGGAGTTGGCGTTGCCAGAGAACGAGCCCGGCAGCTCCATCATGCCGGGCAAGGTCAACCCCACCCAGGTGGAGGCACTGACCATGGTCTGCGCCCAGGTCATGGGCCATGACGTGGCCATCGGCTTTGCTGCCAGCCAGGGCCAATTTGAACTCAATGTCTACAAACCCCTGATTGCGCTGAACGTGCAAGACAGCATCCACCTGCTGGCCGACGCCCTGCGCAGTTTCACCCGGCACTGTGTGGCGGGCATATCCAGCAACCCCGAGCGCATGGAAGCCTACGTGCAGAACTCATTGATGCTGGTCACCGCACTGACACCCCACATTGGTTATGACAGAGCGGCCCAGATCGCCAAACACGCCCATGCCGCGGGCGGCACTTTGCGCGAAGCGGCGCTGGCGCTGGGCTTTGTGACGGCACAGCAGTTCGACGACTGGGTCAATCCACGCAAGATGCTGGGGTAATAAAACCAGCCCCCACGCTTGTCGCTGCGCGTACTGCGCTGCCCCCCGAGGGGGCGCATTTTGCCTTGGGCCGGTCCGGCGGCAAAACCAGTCCCCACGCGTGTCGCTGCGCAGTTGGCCTCAGGTTGCCACCACGACCCGATTGCGGCCCGCGTGTTTAGCCTCATACAACGCCTTGTCGGCGGACAACAGCAACGCCTCCACCGTGTTGCCATGCGTCGGAAACTGCGCCAAGCCGATCGAGATCGTGACAGTTCCCAGTTCTTTGCCCGAAGTACGCAGCACCAATTTTTCTACCTCGTGGCGTACCCGCTGCGCATGGTCCAGCGCTTGATCAGCCGTGATGTCGGCCATCACGATGGTGAACTCCTCCCCGCCGAAACGTGCCGCCACATCGCTGCCACGGGTTTGGCTCTGCAACACCTGTGCCACCTCGCGCAACACGTGGTCGCCCACTTCATGCCCATGCTGATCATTGAACAGTTTGAAGTGGTCGATATCAATCATCATCAGGGCCAGGCCATCGTAGCCACCCTGTGCTTGCAGGCGCAAGGCGCGCAGCACTTCACGCTGCGTGGACTCTTCAAAAAAGCGCCGGTTGTAGAGTCCGGTCAACACATCCCGTATGGATTGCTGCCGCAAGGACTCGCGCAACTTCAGGTTGCCAATCGACAGGCTGACCTGTTCGAGCGCAAAGCGGCGGGCGCCTTCGATCTCCAGATTGGCATGCTGGTCGCGCTCCAGGTAGGCATCCAACACCAAAACCCCCATCAGCTCACCATGGGCGACCAGTGGCAAACATTGCACATTGACACTCGCGTCCACGTGTTCAGACTGCAGATGCGCGCAGGACGCGGAGCCCGCTTCCCTGGGTTGGTGGAACGCCTGCCCCAGGCGCACCGCCCAACAGTCGTGGGGCTCAAAGACATCGGTGTAAGAGCCGTCGCCCCAGGCAAAGACCTGGCACAACTGGTATTCACTGGCCGCCATCAAGTACAGCGCGCCGCTGTTGGCACGCATCAAAGGCGGCAAATGCTGTCTGAGCAAGCCGGCGGCTTCATCCATGTCCGCGCACGATTGCAGAAACCGGCTCAGTTCCGACAAACCCTTTACATGTTCATTGCTGGCCACCGCTGATTCAAGCGACACCGCGAGTTCGGCGTTGCGCCCATCCGTTTCTAAGCGGGCCGCGTGGCCAGCGACCAGCGCCGTACGGAGGCGCTGAAACAGCGCCAATAGCAGCAAGGCATTGATCATCAGGGAGGCGCCCAGCAGCAGTTGACCCGCGCCGATGTCCCGGTCAAGCTCGGCGCGGTCTTGGGTGTTTCGGAGATGATGGGCGATTTCCATTGCCCGTGCCTGTTCGCGCACCATATCCATGGTCTTGTTGCGCAGGTCCGTCGGGGCGAAATCAGTGGTTTCATCGGCACGCCCCTCGCTCTTCAGACGCACCGTGCGGTCCAACTCCTGCAGCTGGGTTTCCATAGTTGCGAACAGCAGTTCCAGCGACCCCTTTGCCGAAGGCTCTTCCTGCAACGCGCTGGCCAGTGCACCGCGCGCTTCCCGCATACGCGTCAGCGCTGTGTAGTAGGGCTGGAGGGAGGATGCCCGACCGCTGAGCAGAAACCCGCGCTGGCTGGTCTCGACATCCATCAACTGCGCCATCACCCCTGTGATGGCCTTGTCCACCATCAGGGATTGCACCTGTGCCTCCAGCCCTAGCGCTGCGCGTGAAAGGCTGCGTTGTGCCAACAGTGCGGTGGCAAGCAAACTGACCATGAGCACCACCCAGAAGGCGGACCTCAGACGGCGGGACTGCTTGTTATTGTCAAAATGGTTGAACACGATGGGCTACTCTGGTAAATCGGTCTGCTGGCTGTGGCGCATGGTTCCCCGATTCAAAACCATCATGCCGCCGACGCGTACGGTACTCGGTTCGCCAGCGCACCGATAGGCCAAGGGGCCGACAGACGAGAATGGGCCTATGGTCCCACCTTCCACCGCCACACCGAAACGTCCAGACCCATCCGAGCAAATCCAGCTCCTGTTAGCCCGGCTTGACCCCCACGCTGAACTGGTGCAGCGGCATCTGGCCCTGATTGCCCTGTTGGACTGGGTTCGGGGAGATGCCGCCAGCGTGCCATCCTGTGTACAGCGTGTGGAACAGTTACTTGATGTTTTGGAGGGTCATCCCGAAGAGCGGGCACGTTTTCAGCATTTTTGGCAACAGTTGGTCGCCGTATTGGATGGAAGCACCTTGCTGGCCGACTATGGCTTTGCCGCGCGCAACGCGATGCTCAGCGAACTGGTGCACCGTTTGCACCTCAAACTGCTGCCCGCGTCACCCGAAACGCTGGACGCTTCGGAACTGTTTGCGTTGGCAATGCCCGACGCCCTGGACGCACAGTGGATCGCCGCTTTGCCGGAAGCGAGCCTGCAGCGTATTGCGCTGTTGTTGTCCACTGCTGCCAACCGCCACCATGCCAGCAGCACGCCCCATTTGAGTTACTGGCAATGCACGCTGCTGGACGCCCTGACGTTTCTCACCAGCCAGGTGCGGGCCGCCGGCTTCTCGCCCGAAATCCGCTTGCGCATCAGCGAGTCTGACACCGAGCCCAGCCCCTTCATCGGCCTGGCTACCAGCCTGGAAGTGCTGCGCGCGGCGTGGTTGCGCGCGGATGATACCGAATTGGCCGCACAACAGTTCAAGGCCCAGCTGGAATCCTGCCGGCATTACGCCGCCACCGTGTACACCCACCTGGACACCTACGGTATCTCGGTCGACCTGGTGTTTCACCTGCGCCAATTGCGCGAACGCCTGCTGCGCATCCGCACCCTGCTGGACTGCTGGCTGTCAGACCCCGACTACCGCTACAGCGCCCGATTGGTGGCACAGCTTGTCATGGTGGGCCAGGACCGCAGCAGCATTGGGGCGCTGTTTCGGGCCAGCGCCTCCCTGCTGGCGGCGAAAGTGGCCGAGCGCAGCTCGGTCACCGGTGAACACTACATCACCCGCAACCGGGCCGAGTACCACACCATGCTGCGCCAGGCGGGGGGCGGGGGTGCCATCACGGCCCTCACCACAGCGCTGAAATTCGCAGTATTGGCCTTGGGACTGGCCAGCTTCTGGAGCGGCTTCTGGTCGAGCGTGGTGTATGCCGCCAGTTTTGTGCTGATCCAGCTCTTGCACTTCACGCTGGCCACCAAGCAACCCGCAATGACCGCTCCGGCCATGGCGGCCAAACTCAAAGACCTGGCGGACACCCAGGCGGTGGAACTTTTTGTCGACGAGGTGTCGTGCCTGGTGCGCTCCCAAGTGGCTGCGGTGGCGGGCAATGTGGTGGCGGTGTTTCCGGTGGTGATACTGCTTTCGCTGCTGATGCAATGGATGAGCGGCGAACCGATGATTGGCATGGAGACCGCCCACTATGTGTTGCATTCGCTCACGCTGGCCGGGCCTTCGTTGCTGTTTGCAGCGTTTACCGGGGTGTTGCTGTTTGCCAGCAGCATCATCGGCGGCTGGGTGGAGAACTGGTTTGTGCTGCACCGGCTGGACTCGGCCCTGCGTTACAACCCCCGCGTCACACGGCGGCTGGGGGCCGAGCGGGCCGACCGGCTGGCCCATTTCATGCTGCACCATATTTCGGGCTTTGCGTCCAACGTGTCCCTGGGTTTCATGCTGGGGTTGGTGCCCTCGGTGCTGGCTTTTCTGGCACTGCCCATCGACGTGCGCCACGTCACACTGTCCACAGGCCAACTGGCGGCCGCTTGTGCTTCGCTGGGCTTTGACATCATCCGCCAACCGGCACTCTGGTGGGCGCTGGCCAGTCTGCCACTGATCGGGGTATTGAATGTCGGGGTCAGTTTCTACCTGGCATTCCGCGTGGCACTGCAAGCCCACAGCGTGACCCGCGAGGGCCGTGCCACGATTTTGCGGGCCCTGGGGCTGCGGCTGCGGCGCCGCCCGGGCAGCTTCTTCTGGCCCCAACGTCAGGGGTTTTGAGCCATTCATTGCCACGCTTCTGCAATCCGTCCGGAACCGCTGGCGGCAGGCCCACGCCGCCGGTAATCTGACACCCATGGAGCGCTTTCACGGTATTTGCGGCGCTCCCAACCTGCGACAAGTGGTACCAAACATGTTCAAGGCAATTGGCAATCTTCTGTACAAGACTCCCTGGTGGGGGCTTATTCTGGCGGGCATCACAACGCTGGGAATCCTGGTGCTGTTTGCATTGCCGGTACATGTGATCCGTTTGGTGGACAGTGGCGCAACGCCGGCCGAAAACCGCGCCATCCAGCGCGAAATTGGCCTGGCGGTTGGCAGCCGTGCACTGGACCTGGCCAAGGGCGTGCTGGGTGCCATGCAGGAACGTACCACCGATGTCGAGCGCCGCCGGGAGTTTGCGCGGGCGTTGGGCGAAATCGAACGGGCCCGCGAGGAACTGGTGCGCGCCCAGAGCGGCATCAATGACCGAACCATTGAGAACGCACGTGACGCGGCCGATTCCGCCCTGGAGTCGGCAACCGATGCTGCCCAGTCCGCCCTCGACGCCGCCATGGAAGCGCGACAAGCGGTGGAAGAAGCGAGGACCGATGCACTGGACCGCCTGCGCGACACCGGCGTGGACCTGGCAGCCACCATGAAATCCTTTGAGCAGCTGATTGCGTCAGCCCGCGAAAACGAAAAGGCCGCGCATGAATCGCTGAGCGCATTGCGCGCTTTGCAACAAGGCGGCGACGGGATGCCGGCCGGACTGCCCAGCGTGCCCGGAGTGCCCGGCGTGCCCGGCACTCCCGCAACGGGCCACATGCCGACGATCCCTGCGATTCCCGCAATCCCGGCCCTTCCGGCGATCCCTGCCATTCCAGCCCCGCCTGGCAAACCCATTTTGTCGGCCAGTACGCCACACTCGTCCGTGACGATTGGTATCGCTCTGCCAGGCGGCCGCTCTTCCCTGGTGTTAACACCCGAAGCACGGGGTGACATCCATGCCAAAGTGGGTGGTGATGTGTGGCGTGTGGCCGTGGGCTCGGCTTTGATCCTGGCCTTTATCCCGTTGTTTGTGATGTTGCTGATTGCCAAGTATTTCATCGGCCGCTCGCGCCATGCACTGGCCTTGGCAGAGCGCAAGACGCGCGAAGCGGAGATCAGCGACGGCAGCCGCCAGGTCACCGAGGCACGGCTGCAGGCGCTGCAAGCCCAGGTGGAGCCGCACTTTCTGTACAACACGCTGGCCAATGTGCAGGCATTGAATGAGGTCGACCCGCCAGCCGCCAACCAGATGGTGGGCCACCTGATCCAGTACCTGCGCGCCTCATTGCCCAAGATGCGCGAAAGCACATCGACCGTGGGGCAGGAGCTGGAGCTGGTGCGCGCCTACCTCAATATTCTGCAAATGCGCATGGGTTCGCGTCTGGTGTTTGAGATCAACGCACCGGACGACGTGTTGTCTTACGCCTTTCCGCCCATGATGCTGCCCTCGCTGGTGGAAAACGCCATCAAGCACGGGCTGGAACCACAACGTGAAGGTGGCCGTATCGATGTGGTGGTGGAACGTCTGCTGGAGCCGAACGGCGAAACCCTGCGCATCCAGGTCAAAGACACGGGCAAAGGTCTGAGCGACACGCCGGTCCAGACCGGCAGCGGCGTGGGGCTTACCAACCTGCGTGAACGCCTGGCCGCGATTTATGGCACCCGCGGTCGCTTCACGCTGACCTCCAATGAACCCAAAGGGGTGGTGGCGTGTATCGAAGTGCCGCTGCAGTCTGCCTCGGCGTACCAGCAGGCATCGCAGGCGGAGCGTTCGACCGCACGGACGGCACCGGCCTATGCTGCCGTCACACCCGCCACCGGTTGGCGCAAGGTCTGGTACGCAACCAGCAAGACCCACAGCATCTGGGCGCGGCTACTGGCCCGCACTTTTATGGTTTTGATGGTGGTGCTCGCGGGTCTGCTGCTGGCCGGTTTTATTGGGCTGCTGACGGGCTGGATGCCGGTGCAGATGGGCGACCTGCAGCTCGACGGCGTGGAGAGTCTGGCGGTAGGTTCGGTCGGGTTGCTGATAGGTTTTGGGGCGGCCGCGCTGGCCGTGGGCATCCTGGTGGCCGTCTTGTACGGCATGGGTTTCCTGTTTGTCGGCCTTTTGGTATTTATCGCGGCGTCGCTCCTGATTGGACTTTTCCCGGTGCTGTCGCCCTTTATCCTGATCGGTCTGGCAATATGGTGGCTTGCCAAAAGAAACCGCGTATGAACTACACCGCCGTGATCGCCGAAGACGAACCCATTCTTCGCGCCCAGCTCAGAGCCAAACTGGCCCGTATCTGGCCGGAACTGACCATCGTTGCCGATGTGGGTGACGGTGAAGCCGCGCTGGAAGCCATCGACGAGCACCGGCCCCACCTGGCCTTTCTGGACATTCAAATGCCCGAGATGACCGGGGTGGACGTGGCGCGCAGCCTGGCGGCCAACCGCGACATCCGATGCCATGTGGTGTTTGTGACCGCCTTTGACCAGTATGCGGTGGAAGCCTTTGACGCCAACGCTGTGGACTATGTGCTCAAACCCTACAGCGACGAACGCCTGACAGCCGCTGTAGACCGCCTGAAGGCCCGCCTGACCATGGTGCCAGCGCCGTCACAAGACCTGGACACCCTGGTGGCGCAAATCTCGGCCCGTTTGCAACCGGCCAGCGAACAACTGAAATGGATCAAGGCCAGCGTCGGCACGCAGTTACGCCTGATACCGATCGATGACGTATTGTTTTTTCAGTCCGACGAAAAATACACACTGGTGGTGACCCGGGAACTGGAGACCTTGATTCGCACACCGATCAAGGAAATCCTGGATGGGCTGGACGCCAACAAGTTCTGGCAGATTCACCGCTCGACCATCGTCAACGCCACCGCCATCGACACCGTGTCGCGCGACTTCCGGGGTCAGGCATCAGTCAAGATCAAGGGGCGGCCCGAGACCCTGGTGGTCAGTCGGCCGTTCTCGCATTTGTTCAGGCAGATGTAGCCTGGGCAAACGGGGTCGTTCGCAACACCCCAACGTGGTCAGGTACTGGAACCCGTCAGCGGCTTGAACATATTGATGTTGGTCGGCACATAACCCAATTTTTCGTACAGCGAGAGAGCGCCGCTGTTGTGGCCAAAGACATGCAAAGCGATACCAGATAAGCCGCTTTGCGCGACTTCGGTTTCTAGTGCTGCGAACGCGCGACGGGCGTGGCCTTTGCGCTGGTGTGGAGCATCAATGGCGACGTCATACACATACGCAATACGCTTGCCGCCACGTTCTTGTTCTGCAAACCAGAGCATGCCGATACCCTCTTGGGATGCACCCTCACGCACCGTGAAGAAGCAGTTGCCAGGGGTTGCCAACCCCTGTGGCAATTGCTCGACATAACTCTCGCGCGACAGTCGCAGCGCGTCCGCAGGAGCCCACTGCCCGGCGTCCACCTTGTCTTGCGCAAATTCCGGTATCGCCCGCACCCAATAGGCTTCAAACTCAACCTGGTTCATGGGTGACAGCGTGGTGGTTGGCATGGGATGCGCTAACTGGGTGTCAGCGCACTCAAATGCAGACGCGTGTCAACATCGAACTTATTCCCACTTGGAATACTTGGTGCAGATGCGGTCCAGCTTCTTGCCAGCGTCGCTATCAGCAAATTTGGACAGATTGCCCTTGAAATCGTCCGGCGTTTCATTCCACAAACAGGTGCAGTAGGCCTGAGCCTTGTTTTGGCCCTTAATAGGGCTCTTCTCATCGCCGCCTTCATACAGTTTGTTGACACGCACCAAACACTGTTTGTACTGCGCGTCACCAGCCGGGACGGTGTTGTACTCCTCGGCCATAACAGCCCCGGCAAAAGCGAAAAGGGAAGTGGCCGCAAGCGCGGTCAGAAGACGATTCATAGGGTTTCTCCGATAGGGTTGTAGTGCTCATCACAGTGAGCAAATTCAGTATATCCAAAGCGCCCCAAAGCCGCAGCGCGGCTGACGTTTACTTGACCTCTTGCGCCCGCTCCACCTGCTGCACCCACTGGTCCACCTCCTGAATCAGCGCGTCGGTTGCCGCCGCCATCGCGCGCACGCCACCAGCAGCGTCCGCACTGGTGGCGGGTTGTTGCATGACAAAACTGCGCTGGGCCACCAGACGCTCGAGCCCGCCCGTGGTGTGCGCCAGCGTGGCGCGCATGCGCACCAGGCCGCTGCTGCGCTGGGGCGTCTCGAACCAGTGGCTGAACTCGTCCAGCTCCAGGTGCAGGGTCAAGCCCGGTTTGGCCACTCCCACCCCCTGGGCGGCTTGCAGTACCGAGCGGCGCTGTCCCAGTTGCTCGCGCAGGCGCTGGCGTACCAGTTGCGCCGGTGCCATGCTCCAGCGGGCTTGCGCATAGGGGCGCAGTTGCTGTGCGTCGCTATAGCCCAGGCGGTACAACACGGCCGTGCTGTCCAGCGCGGCGGGCGACTCCACCTCGCCCAGCACCAGCGTGGGCAGGGGCGCCATACGGTCTGCGACCGGGCTGGTGACCGCGCCGGGGCCAAAGTCGTACACCAGCGCCCGTGCCTGCGGCTGCAGTGGGGAACAACCCGCCAATCCCAACACCATTAAGCAAAACAGGGCTATAGCCCTCTTGGAATGGGCGTAAGCAGCTATCAATTTCATAGTAACCAGTTCCTTGCAGAAAAAACCACCGGTCGGCGCCTTGAACGGCATGACCAGTTTGGGCAGGGGAAACTCATCGCGCCGGGCGGGATGGTTCGGCAAAACCCGGCTCACCCGGTCCCGGCAAGGGACTGCCGTTACCCAGCAGCAGCGCCTGCGGATTGTTGTTGACCGACTCCACGGCGCGGCCGATATGGCGCAGCGTGCGGCCGGCGTCGTCCACAGTGCGGTTCAGGCGCGGCACCAACGTGGCGTTGAGCGTTTGGCCGGTGGCCAGCAGGGTCTCGGTGCCCTCGGCAATCCGGTCCAGCGTGCCGCCCGGTTCACTCATGCGTTTGGACATGACCTTGAAAGCATCGGCCGAGGTACCCACCGAATCGGCGCTGGAGCCCAGCCGCTCAGACACGGCGCGCAGGCTCTTGAGGGTGGCGCTGGTTTCCAGGGCCAGTTCGGGCAGCTTGGCCTGGCTGGCCTGGTCCGACAACTGGCTGATGCCGGCAGCGGCCTGCCCGAGGTTGCCAATGGCATCCATCATTTTTTTCTGGTTGGGTTCCGCCAGCAATTGGTTCACCCGCTGGGTCGCCTCGTCCAGGCGCTTGAGCAGGCCCACGCCCTGGTCCGACAGACGGGTGATCAAGCCGGGGCGCATGGGAATGCGCGGCGGGATCTCCGCATCTCCCTGCAAGGCGGCGCCCATGGGCACGGTGTCGTCGAGCTGGATAAAGGCCAGGCCGGTGACGCCCTGAAAACCCAGCGAGGCAAACGTGGTTTGGGTCACCGGTGTGTCCTCGTCCACTGCAATACGGATCAACACATTGCCAGGAATGGCCCGGTCCAGTGCAATCGACAGCACCCGCCCAACACGCACACCGCGGTAACGCACCCCGGCCTGGGATTGCAGGCCGGTCACGGCCTCGGCGCTGGAGATTTCGTAGACGCTGTGTTCGCCGGTGTCACGGGTCAGCCAGACCGCCATGGCCACCAGGAGCGCGGCGATCACCAGCACAAAGGCGCCGGCGGCAATGGCGTGGGATTTATTTTCCATAGGTTTTTCTCTTTCTACACCGCATCGGGTTCCTGGTGCAACAGCTCCACCGCACGCAGGCCCCGGCCGCCCAGAAAAAACTCGCGCACAAAGGGGTGGTCAAAACCAATGACCTGTTTGGGTGGCGCGTCCACAATCACATGTTTGTCGGCCACCACGGCCACACGGGTGCTGATCTGGTAGATGGTATCGAGGTCGTGGGTCACCATCACCACGGTCAGGCCCAGCTCGTGGTGCAGCGATCGGATCAGGGTGCAAAAATCGTCCGCGCTGTCGGGGTCCAATCCTGCCGTAGGCTCGTCGAGCAGCAGCAGCGGCGGGTCCATGATCAGGGCCCGCGCCAGGGCGACCCGCTTGATCATGCCGCCCGACAAATCGGAGGGCATTTTGTGGGCATGCACCGGGTCCAGCCCCACCATTTGCAGCTTGACCATGGCGGCGTCGCGCACCAGGTCAGCAGGCAGGGTCTTCAATTCGCGCAACGGGAAGGCAATGTTCTCCAGCACCGTGAAGGCCGAATACAGGGCTCCGTGCTGGAACAGCATACCGACCCGGCTGGCCGCTCCGTCGCGCGTCAGCGCATCGGCGGGCTCACCCAGCACGGTGACCGTTCCGCGCTGCGGAACCTCCAGCCCCAGCATCTGGCGCAGCAAAACGGTTTTGCCGGTGCCGGAGCCGCCCACCAGGGCCAATAGTTCTCCTTCGGCGATGCGCAGGTTCAGGTTCTTGTGGATCACGGTGTCAACACCGCCGCGGCGGAACGCCGACCACAGGTTGCGAATGTCCACCACATCGGTCATATGCCAATATCCTTGAACACGATGGCAAACACCGCATCCACCACAATCACCACGGTGATGCTGGTGACCACGGACGCCGTTGTGCCCTCGCCCAGACTTTGGGTATTGGGTTTGACACGCAAGCCGTAGTGGCAACCGATCAACGCAATCAACAGGCCAAACACCAACGACTTGGCCACCGCCAGCCACAGGTTGGACACCAGCACCGCGCGCGCCAAAGCATTGACAAAATAGGCCGGGGTCAAGCCCAAGACCAGATCGGCGGCCAGCATGCCTCCCAGCAGGGCGGCCAGCGTGGTCCACACCGCCAGCAGCGGCATGGCCACGGCCATGGCCAGGGCGCGCGGCAGCACCAGCCGATAACCCTGGGGGATGCCCATGACCTTCATGGCGTCCAGCTCCTCGGTCACCCGCATCACGCCGATCTGCGCCGTGATGGCCGAACCGGAGCGCCCCGCAATCAGAATGGCCGCCAGCATGGGGCCGAGTTCGCGGATCAGCGAAATGCCCAGCACGTTGACGATAAAGGCGTCCGCGCCAAACTGGCGCAATTGCTGCGACATCAGGTACGCCAGCACCACACCGATCAAAAAACCCACCAGGGCGGTGATCGGCAGCGCGGCGGCCCCAATGCGGTACAGGTTGCCCGAAATATCGCGCCACGGCGCGCTGCGTGGTGAGCGCACCAGGCGCCCGCAGTCCAGCACCAATTGGCCCAGCAGGCGCAAGGCATCGACCACATGCTCTTCGACGACGACCACCCAGGCCCCCATGCGCAAGAACAGCTCCCATGCGGTGTGCTGTTTGCGCGGCGGCAACTGCGAACTGAACTGGGCCACCCGCTGCAGCATCGCCCGCTGTGCTGGCAGGGCCAACACCTGGTCGGGCCACTGGCGGTACCAGGTGTTCCACAACAACTGCGCCCCGGTGTGGTCCATGCGATCGAGTTGCGCCAGATCCCAGGTGCAAGCCCGACAGTCCTGCGGCAGTGTGGCCAACTCACTCTGCAAACCCTGCCAGTGTGACGGTTGCGCCAGTACCTCGGCCGTCCAGCGGCCCAGCAAGCGCACCTGCACCCCGTCCGCCAGCGGCTCGGTGGTGATGCGTGGGCGGGAGTCGTCCATGGGGTGGGCAGAGTGATGGAGCTTTGGTTTGGCGATGCTGCCCGCATGGTACAGGCACAATGACCGCCAGCCCGCAAAACAGGAGCACCGCATGCCCAGCCAGACCACCCTCTCCCGCCGTGCGCCCCGCCGCTTCTGGGGCTGGGGCCAGGCCGACGCCACGCTGGATGCGCGGGAACAGGCCACGGTGAAGACCCTGACCGAACAACTGGAGGTGCCCTGGTCCGAACGCCCGGCGCCTCAGGTGCACGAGTTCACTTTGCCTTCGCCCCGTATTGCCGCCCCCACAGCGCTGGCAGCGCAGTTTTCTGCAGCGCCGCTGGACCGCCTGAACCACAGCGCCGGCAAGAGTTACGCCGACCTGGCCCGCATGTGGCTGCGCACGCCACCAGCACCACCGGACTGGGTGGCGTATGCCAACAACGAACAGGCCGTGGTGGACATCCTGGACTGGGCGCAGCGCCACAATGTCGCGGTTATTCCGTACGGCGGGGGAAGCAGTGTGTGTGGCGGCGTCGAGGCGGCCGTGGGTAAGAGTTATGCGGCCGTGGTGTCGCTGGACCTGGAGCGTCTGAACCGCGTGCTGGAAGTTGACCCCCTCAGCCGGGCGGCCCGCATCCAGGGTGGCACCCTGGGGCCGGAGCTACAGGCACAGCTCAAACCCCATGGCCTGACCCTGCGCCACTTTCCGCAGAGTTTTGAGTTCTCTACACTGGGCGGCTGGATTGTGACCCGCGCCGGTGGCCACTATGCCACCCAGCACACCCACATCGACGACTTTGTGGAAAACACCCGCTTGGTGACGCCTGCCGGTGTGCTGCAAACCCGGCGTCTGCCAGCGTCCGGCGCTGGCCCGGCACCGGACCGGTTGGTGCTGGGCTCCGAAGGTACCCTGGGGGTGCTCACCGAAGCCTGGGTGCGTCTGCAACAGCCACCGCGTTTTCGGGCGTCCGCCTCAATCCGGTTTGCCAACTATTTTGCCGGGGTCGACTGCGTGCGCGCCCTGGCCCAGTCCGGCCTGAACCCCAGCAACTGCCGCCTGCTGGACCCGCTGGAAACCGTGTTCTCGGGTGTGGGGGACGGCCGCCACGCGATTCTGGTACTGGGTTTTGAATCGGCCGACCACCCGCTGGACGCCTGGCTGGGCCGTGCCCTGGAACTGGTGCGTGACCATGGTGGCAGTTACGACGCTGCGGCCGTGGCCCGCTCACTGGCGACCCAAGGCGGCGACGAACACCGCAGTGGTGCCGCCGGTGCCTGGCGCGATGCTTTTCTGCGCATGCCCTACTGGCGCGACCCGGCAGTGGGTCTGGGACTGGTCATGGACACCTTTGAGACCGCCACCACCTGGGACTGCTTTGCGTCGTTCTACGCCAGTATCAAGGCCGATGTGGGAGCGGCGATCGAGCGCGCCACCGGCCAGGAGGCTCTGATCTCCTGCCGCCTGACCCACGTCTACCCGGATGGCCCGGCACCGTATTTCACGCTGATTGCGCGCGGTGACGCCCAAGGCTCTGTGGCCAGCGCGCTGGCCGCCTGGCGCGACATCAAACAGGCGGCCACGGCGGCCGTTATCCACCACGGCGGCACCGTCACCCACCACCACGCGGTGGGGCGGGACCACCGCAGCGGTTATGAGCAGGAAGTACCCCCGCTATTGCGCCAGATGCTGGCCGCAGCGAAACAGGTGGCCGACCCGACCGGCATCATGAACCCCGGCGTGCTGATCGACCCTGTGGGGCGCAGTGTGGGGGTTCGAGGGGCCATGGGTGCACCTGCCCCAGCACCGAATGCTTGAGGCAAAATAGTGATCTAGCCCTCGTAATCATTGCACAAGCAGCTACACAATTCATAGCATTTTCGGAGAAACCATGTCGAATCCCACCAGCCCTTTCAATTCCACCCCCGAACTCTCGGCCGAGCAGCGCGGCCCGGTTTTGTGGCTGACCATCACCCGCGAGGAACGGCGCAACGCCATGAGCCACGGCGTGCTGGCGGCCATGGCGCAGGCGATCTCGGCGGCGCAGACCCAGCGCAGCGTGCGCGCCATCGTCATCACCGGTGCCGGTACCAAGGCATTTTGTGCCGGTGCCGACCTGCAATCGGCGAACGCCTTTACCACCGACTACTCCGAGCCCCACGGACACCTGGCGCAGCTGCTGCGCGTGGCCAAAGCCAGCACCGTGCCGCTGATCGCCCGTGTCAATGGCGCCTGCATGGCCGGCGGCATGGGCCTGATGAGCATGTGCGACATGGCGGTGGCGGCCAGCCATGCGGTATTCGGCCTGCCGGAGGTCAAAGTGGGCGTGTTCCCGGCCCAGGTCCTGAGTGTGTTGCAGCACCTGATTCCGCGGCGCAAGCTGGCCGAGATGTGCCTGACCGGCGAACCCATCACGGCCGCCCAGGCGCTGGAATACAACCTGGTCAACTACGTGAGTGATGAAGGCAGCGATGTAGACGCCAAGCTGCAGTGGCTGCTGGACCGCATGCTGGACAAATCCCCCGCCGCCATCCGCCGCGGGCTGTACACCATGAAAAAGGTGGAGGCCATGGCGTTTGAGGAAAGCATGTCGTTTACTGAAAGCCAGATTGCGCTGTTTACGCTGACCGAAGATGCCAAGGAGGGTCAGAAGGCGTTTCAGGAAAAACGCAAGCCGGTGTGGGCGGGGCAGTAAAACCAAGAGTGCGCTTCGGGTCTTCAGTGGTTGAAAATCAACCACGCAATGGACGATTTTCGACCAGATGTCCGGCGTCCATGGCCATGGTGAGCACCCCTGGGCTTCGGCACCGATGGGTTGGTTTTATCTGGGGTTGTCCATTGGACCTGCGGATGCCACCCTTTTTGTGGCGCACTTTGTGGCGCTGAGCCGACTGCGCACGGCGGGCGGCGTGGCAGGCGTTCTCCGGCTCGCGTCGCGGGCGAACATAGTGGTCTACCAGAATGGTTGCGTCAACACTTTGATTGGCCCGCCTGTTCTGTAGCAACCGCAAGTGCGGCCTGCGCCCGCCCGCCACACCACCCGCCTTGGGGGCGAGGTGTTGGGGCTCAGAGCTGAGGAACGGCTATAAACAAAACGGGCCGCTAGCCCTCGTGGAATATGAATGAGTAGCTATGTATTTTGTAGCTCGCAACACCACGCACCGCAAGAAATGACTTCAAGGCCAACCCTGAACCGCCACCAGGGCGAAAAAATTCTCAATGGACAATCTCGGTCTATACCAACAACACTGCCCCCACCGTGCCGGTGACCAGCAACAAGCCCGCAATCGGCAGCGTGATGCGCCGCAATTCGGCGGAACCCAGCCCGATGGCCATGCCGGATTTGGTCAGGGTATTGGCCATGACGGCGATAACAATGGCGCGCGCCGCAACCTGCAGGTTGGAGCCGTCCGCATGGGTCAGATTCACCATGGCCAGGGTGATCGCGTCGACATCGGTCAGACCGGCAATGGCGGCCGCCAGATAGAGACCTGCATCCCCCAGATAGACTTGCGCCGCCCTGGAAACCACCAGGATGACGCCGAACAGCAAGCCAAACTTGATGGCGGCATCCAGCTCGAACGGGTTGCTGCCGGGCTGAACCTCGCCGCGTTCGCGCCGCTTGTTACGCTGCCACAGCCAGAAACACGCACCCAGGCTGGCCACACACAAGAGACCAATGGGGAGCGCAATCTGGCGACCCAGTTCCCAACTGAGCAGCGCCGTCATGATGGCGACCCGGAAAAACATCACCGTCCATGCCAGCACAATACCCAGGGCCAACGGCGAGGCGTCCTCACCGGTTTGCCGGCTGCGCTGCGAAAACCCGAGGGTCACCGCAGTGCTGGAGGCCAACCCGCCCAGCAGACCGGCCAGGCCCACGCCATGCTCTGGTCCCATGATCTTGATCAGCAGGTAGCTGCCGAAATTCAGCGCCGAGATCAGCACCACCATCAGCCAGATCTTGTAGGGGTTGACCACATCCAGCGGTGGCGGGCCGTAGTTGACGTCCGGTACCAGCGGCAAAATGATCAGTGTGACGATGCTGAATTTGAGTGTGGCCTCCACATCCGTGCTGTTGATGCGGCTGGCCAGCTGGTGCAGCCAGTCTTTGAGCGCCAACAGCAAGGCCATGGCGACCGCGATCCAGCTCGCCAGCTGCAATTGGCCGTAGGTGCACAGCAGGCCCAGCAAAAATGCCAGCAGCGCCGACACCTCGGTGGTGATGCCGGTGTCGCCGCGCTGGGCCGTCACTACATACATGGCAACGATGAGCGCTGCCATGGCAACGAACACGGCCAGCGCCAGCCAGGCCAGTTCCAGGTTCTGCCCCAGGTAACCCGCCATGGCGCCACTGAGCGCGATGAGTGCAAACGTGCGCACACCGGCACCGCCGTCGCCGCCCTTGGTGCGCTCGCGTTCCAGCCCGAGAAGAATGCCCAGGCCTATGGCCACCGCGAAACGAAGTGCCAGATTGGTGTCTTCCATGTGGGGGTTCTCCAGTTGCTGTTGTCGGCCGGGTCAAGGCGCAATTTGCAATTGCCCGGGCTCGAGCAGCAAAAAACGGGCGCAGCGCCCGGTCGCACGGCTACCGTCATCACTGACGATCACGATGCGCTGCTGGCCATCGATCACGGCGGGGGTCACCCCTTCGGCGTGCTCAAAGCCTGGCAGGCCCGGCACCGTGACACGCCGCGGCAAAGCGCCCACCAGGCCACTCCAGAACCAGAGTCCGAAATGAGCGTCCGCACTGGCGCAAGGGCCACTGATGAGCAGGTAGCCCTGCAGAGCGGGAATGAATGCCATGCCCCGTATGCCGTCACCGCCCAGATCCAGCGTCTGCAAGGTCGGCGCAATGCGGGGCGGCTCGCCGGATTCGAACATGCCCGAGGGATTCTCCACGCTGGCGATGATGGCGTGTTTACCCTGCAAGGGACTGCGAAAACCAATCAACAGCTGTTGTTGGCCCGGACTGATCTCCAGCGCCTCGATGTTGAGCCCGCCGTCGTCCTTGACATCGCGGATCTGCGCCGCGGCGGCGAGCACGGGGTGCGCCGCAGCCAGGGCACGCTTGAGTCCAGAGACCACCCTGGGAGCCACCAGGCGCTGCCCGTCGATTTGAAACCGAACCAGTTTGTCGCGGGATTTTTTCTCGTCTCCATCACCGTCGCGAGAATGCGACGTCAGCGCATACAGATTGCCAGCCTGGTCGAGCGCCAACGCCTCCAGATCATCGAGTTTGAGGGACCCGTCACCGGTTTTGGACGATCCCGTACTGACCGCTTTGCGGCTGACCCGTCCATCCCGATCGATGCTGACCAGACTGAAGGGGAACTCCTTTTCGTCTTCCACCACGAGAAAGCCGCCGTCGGGCAGCTGCTGAATGGCGGACGGCTCATAGACGCCCGAGAGGTCGAGAAACTTCATGGTGGTGTTATCAATGGAGCATAAGACTCAGCGGGCATGCATGCGCTCGCCGAAGGCGACGCCTCGGAGAAACTCCACAATGCCGGCGTCGACATTCAACTGTTGCACGATGTCCACCGCGTTGGCAATGTCACGCGCCGACCCGATGTTGCCTTGCAGCCGGGTCGCCTCTTGCAGCCAACGCCTGGACTTGCGTTTGGGCAGCAGCGGCCGCAAGGCCTCGACGCCATAACGCAGGCGTTTGGCAAGGATGCGAATGTGGTGCTGGACTTGTGGGTCATGGGCATGCACCGGCTGGTCTTTGAGCTTGGAGTGCAGGCGCGTCAGGCGCCGCAAGACCCAGTCCGCTGCCTGGCCCGTTCGCGCCGATGCGTGCCCAACCGAGCCCGCAGGCAGTTCAATCTCCAGCCACTGCGTAACCTCTACCAGGGCGCTGCCAACATCGGGGCGTTCCAGAATACCAAGGACGGCGCTGCGCTGACGGGCCACAGCGTCCGCAAGAGACGTCTCCATACCCCTCCAGCGGGCTTTTGACGCCGCGTCCCCCACGGTGTATGCGTTGGCCAGCATCGGCAGGGTTTCGGCGGCGGCAACGTCCAGGTCGCGCAGGCGGGCCATGGCATGCACCAAGGGCTGCAAGGGCGACAGTGCCGGCGCAGCCGCCACATGGGGGTGTTTGCGAAACAGTTGCAGGGCGCTCTTGAATCGCCGCCAGCCAATACGCGCGTGGTGCAGAACCTCGGGGTCATCGGATGCCCTCAGGTGGTTCAGGTTGGCAGTGAACTGCAGCCACATTTCACCCAGTGTGCGGTGGGCCACCTGCGTGAACGACATCCCGCTTGCCAGGTGCACCGGACGCGAACGCAGCGGCAGGTGCAATTCCATGTGGGCCAACTGGTAGCCGCGCTCGGACTTGCTCCAATGCAGGGGTATCAGCGACACCGACTTCGCAATCCGTTTGGCAACTTCGAACAAGGCCTGCGGTTGGCCCGCCAGCAGTTCCAGCTCCAGTTCACAAATCGGCGCGCTGGCGCCACTGGCCTGCACGGCACCAACGTCCAGGGCAACCTCGATACGGCTTCCATCGCGCAGTTTGACATCCCACGTGGTGCGTGCGAAAGACGTCACAAACTGCGGTACCAGCGCCGCAAACAGCACGCCGTCCGGGTCGAGGTCTCGCCACGGCGTGGTTCGCAACAAGGCGACATCGAGGGTTCCCGCGGGCACCGAGAACTCCCATTCGCCACGTTGACTCAGCGCCGAGTCGCCACCCAGGCCCATTTTCAGCGTTTGCACCCATTGCGGGTCGGCTAGGCTGCCCACTTGCCGTACGCGCAGGGCCACCTGGTTGGCGCGCAACTGATGGTCAGGGGTATCGAAGTAGGTATTTTCCAGAAGGAAGTGCCGGACCGTGCGGCGTGACAACACCGGCAGTGCGGCCAGACGTTCTGCGAGCGCCACGGGGTCGGCCGCCAAAAGGGCAAACTTCAGTTCAATTTCCATACACCTCCTCGGTTCTGCGAAGTGTCGCCCTATTCAGGCCGTCTGCACAACCCGGACCTGTGACACTTTGAGCGCCTTGTAGATGCGGATGCGTCGCACCAGGGGCCACCAGTCATACAGAAAAATCTGCAGCGGGCGCCACATGGCGACCCAACCCACAATGGTCAGGCTTTCGCGCGCAATCGTCGCTGCAGTGCCCGACCCGGGTTGCCCCACCCTGTCGGCCGCAAGCAGACAGAGCGTTACAAAGACAAGGCCGATGACCAGGCTTGCACGCCCCTGCATCAGCAACTGACTGAGTTCGCCCCGCACCAGGTTGGCCTTGTAGCCAAAGAAGTTGTGAATCGCATCGGCCACCAGCGCTCCGGGATCAGGCTCTTCGGGTTTTGTGGCCAGATGGACCGTGATATGCAAGCGGCTTTTGGGTCTGTGGGCCATGGCCCAGTTTTCGATAAAGGCCTCAGCCTCGCGGTCCAGGTCCTTGTTCAGGAAGGGCGTCGGATCCAGCGAGTTAAAAAGTTGCGCCAGCGTGTGGACGCGCAGTTCCAGGTGATGACTGGGTGTGTGTGAACTTTTCTTCATAAGGCGTCCATGGCGGCGGCGCTGTCGGCGGTGCGGCGGGAGCGACGCCAGGCTTTCTCCGCTTCAGCAGCACCCCATACCACCGCGGCGGCGCCCAGGCACACCGCAAGTTCCATCAGGCTCAAGGGCTCTGTCTTGAAAATCGGATTCAGCACCGGCACGTAAATGGTGGCCATCTGCAACAAAAAGGTCAATAACACCGCGCCCAGCAGGGGGCGGTTGCTGGTAATACCAATGCGCCACAACGGATCCTGCTCTGACCGTATGCCCATCACGTGCGCCATCTGTCCCAGCGTCAGCACGGTGAATACCATGGTCTGCCAATGGGCATGCCCGGTGGAAATGGCCCAAGCTTGTACGCCCAGACACAAGCCAGCCAGCAATAAGCCAATACTCAGAATGTGCTGCCACATGCCGTTGGCAAACAGGCTCTCGGTGGGAGCGCGGGGTGGACGCTGCATGACGCCGCGCTCGGCCGGTTCGGCTGCCAAGGCCAGGCCGGGCAAACCATCGGTAACCAGGTTGATCCACAGGATGTGAATTGGCAGCAGGGGAATAGGCAAGAGCAACAGAGGTGCCAGAAAGATGGTCCAGATCTCGCCCGAGTTGCTGGTCATGGTGTAGCGTACGAACTTGCGGATGTTGTCGTAAATGCGCCGACCCTCGCGCACGGCCAACACGATGGTGGCAAAGTTGTCATCCAGCAGCACCAGGCTGGCGGCCTCGCGGGCCACGTCGGTGCCACCCTTGCCCATGGCCACGCCAATGTCGGCGCGTTTCAGCGCCGGGGCGTCGTTCACACCGTCACCGGTCATGGCCACAAATTCGCCGCGCGCCTGCAATGCCTCAACGATGCGGATTTTTTGCGCCGGGTCTACCCGGGCATACACGCGCACATGTTGCGCACGCGCGACCAGCGTTTCTTCGTCCAGCGTGGCAAGTTCGACACCGGTAACAACCGGTGCCCTGGCGTCGACAACAATGCCCAGCCGCATAGCAATCGCCCGCGCCGTGGCCGGGTGGTCACCGGTGATCATGACCGGGGTGATGCCGGCTTCCATACACTCCCGCACGGCTGCTGCCGCTTCGGGCCGCGGGGGGTCCATCAAGCCCACCAGTCCGAGGAAAGACAGGCCGCTTTCCAGGGCCAGGGCATCGTCACCGGGCGCGGGCAGCCGGGCGTGGTTGCGCCGCGCCAGCGCCAGCACCCGCAAGCCCTGTGCCGCCAGCGTCTCGGCGCAGGCCAGCCAGACGGCGCTGTCCAGCGGCACAGCAGCGCCACCGCCGTCGCGCGCTTGCCAGCGGGCCACGCATTGCGGCAGAACGGACTCCGGTGCGCCCTTGGTATAGGCCACCAAGCCATCGGGCGTGCGGTGGAAGGTGGTCATGCGTTTGCGGGTAGCGTCAAACGGCAGTTCGTGGACGCGGGGCCATTCGGTATCGAGCGCCAATTTGTCCAGCCCCGCGCCCTTGGCCACTTCGGCCAGTGCAATTTCGGTCGGGTCGGCTACCCAGCCACCGTCGGGCCCGGCAAGCGCGTCATTGCACAGAGCGGCAGCCCGCAGCAGTTCCCGGTGGTCGGCGCCGGGCTGCCCCGTGCCGGGCACCCAGGTGGCTTGACCTGCCTGTGCCGGGTCGTTCAACTCCCCAGCCACCAGACCCTCGGCCTGCATGCGGTTTTGCGTTAACGTGCCGGTCTTGTCCGAGCAGATAAAGGTGACGGAGCCCAGCGTCTCCACCGAGGGCAGACGCCGGATCAATGCGTTGAAGGAAACCATCTTGCGTGCGCCCAGCGCCAGCAGTACCGTGACCACCGCGGGCAGCGCCTCGGGGATGGCGGCGACGGCCAGGCTGATGGCCATCAGCACCATGTGCAGCGGTGCCTCGCCCCGCATCACGCCCACCACAAAGATGATGGCGCAAATGCCCAGCACAGCCAGCGCCACCCGCTTGCCAAAGGCCGCCAGGCGCAGCTGCAGCGGCGTGCTGCGGTTGGTATCCTGGTCCAGCAGGCCGGCCACTTTGCCCAGTTCGGTCTGCATGCCGGTGGCCACCACCAGACCCCGCCCGCGCCCATGGGTGGCCGTCGTACCCTTGAATGCCATGTTCAGCCGGTCCCCCACTCCAAGTGACGCGCCTGCCAACACCTCGGCATGTTTGTCGACCGTGACCGACTCCCCTGTCAGCGCCGATTCGTCAACTTTCAGTTGGGCGATTTGCAGCAGCCGCACGTCGGCCGGAACCTTGTTGCCAGCTTCCAGCAGCACAATGTCGCCGGGCACCAGGGCGCGCGCCGCAACCTGTTGCACCTGCCCACCCCGCACCACGGTGGCTTGGGATGCCGCCATGCGCTGCAGGGCTGCCAACGCCTGGTCCGCGCGCCAGGCCTGCACCAGACCAATCACTGCGTTGAGCACCACAATGATCAGAATCACCAGCGTGTCGACCAGGTCTCCGACCACGCCGGAGATGAGTGCTGCTGCCAGCAGCACCAGAATCATGAAGTCACTGAACTGTTCCAGCAGCAACGCCCAAAAACTGCGGCCCTCGCTCTGCGGCAACGCGTTGGGGCCATGCTGCTGGGTGCGCTGCGCCACTTGATCCGCGGGCAAGCCGTGTTCGGGGTCTACACCGTGCTCGCGTGCCAATTCCATTCCATCGCGCAGATGCCAGAGCGGACTGTGCGGTTGTGTGGTCGAACGTTTTTCAGTGGGCATTGTGGGAGATGTATGCCGCGGGGAAGCAACGGGTCAGCATAGACCGGGCGGGTGCTATGACTTTGGGCGCTGGCGCACATTGTGGTTTTGATCTGGAGCAAGGTATCGCACTGTCAGGCCGGGTGGGCGGTCTGTCGTTTAGGATTGGGCATGAGCGAAACCACGTTTGACTACATCATCATTGGCGCCGGCACGGCCGGCTGCCTGCTGGCCAACCGACTCAGTGCCGACGCCTCTCAGCGCGTGCTGCTGATCGAGGCCGGCCGCAAGGACGACTACCACTGGATCCACATTCCCGTCGGCTACCTGTACTGCATCGGCAACCCGCGCACCGACTGGCTGTATCAGACCGAAC
>CAZMXB010000044.1:7998-24613 GCA_964569855.1 uncultured Rhodoferax sp. | reverse complement strand
TCGTCCTGCACCTTGGCGATCAGGATGCACTTGCGCTTCAGGCTCGGTGCGCGGCTGATCCAGTTGCCCTCGGGCAGCATGCCGACGATCTCGGAATGCGCGTGCTGGCTGATCTGGCGCACCAGGGTCTTGCGGTAGGCCTCGGGCATCCAATCCTGCGGCTCGATTTTGCCGTCGGCATCAATACGGGCGTCAAAGCGCTTCTGCGATTCGGCGTTCTCCAGCGACACCGGCTGTGCGGCGGGTTTCTGGCCCGGCTTGTCCTGCACGTTAAAGGATTGTGTGTACATCTGCGCTCACTCCTCGGAGTTCATGGTTGGGTTAAGAGTTCGTCCAAGCCGGGGGCCGCTTGTCGAGAAAGGCCGACACGCCATCGCGTGCCTCGTCTGTACGGCGCTGGCGCGCAATGCGCTGTGCCGTGTCTTCCAGCGTCGTCGCGTCGATGGCACGGCCCTGTATGGCTGCAATCAAATCCTTTGCCGCCTTTTGCGCCATTGGGCCGCCAGCCAGCAAGGGCTTCACCAGGGCGGCTACTGTCGCATCCAGTTGATCTGGCGGTGCTACTTCATGCACCAGGCCGATGGCAAAGGCTCGCTCGGCGCTAATGCGCTCGGCCGACTGGAAATAGCGCAATGCCTGGCGTGGCCCAATGGCGCGCAGCACATAGGGGCTGATCACAGCCGGGATGATGCCGAACTTAACCTCGGAGGTGCTGAAAACTGCATCCGCACTGGCCACGGCCATGTCGCAAGCAGCAGCCAGCCCTGTGCCGCCACCCAGTGCGGCACCCTGAATGCGGGCAATCGTGGGCTTGGACAGGGTGGAGAGCGCGCGCAACATGCGGGCAAAACGGCGTGCGTCTTCCAGGTTGTCTTGCTCGCTCGCCATAGCGGCGCGTCGCATCCAGTTCAGGTCAGCACCGGCGGAGAAATGCAGCCCGCGCCCACCAAGCACCACCACCCGCACCGATCCGTCTTGTTCGAGCTGCTCACACGCGCGGGTGAGCTCGTCGATGAGTTGCTCGTTGAAAGCGTTGAACACATCCGGGCGTGCCATCCAGACGGTAGCCACCGGACCGTTGTGTTCAATAGTGAGAGTCTCAAACATGGTGCTTATGGATTCAGGGCTAGTGGCATTTACTTCGACAAATGCCAGTCGCCGTTCTTGATCTCAAACATGCGGAAGGCCGACAGGTCCAGGCCCATGTGGTCCGTGGCAGACATATTGAAAATGCCGCCGGTGCCCACAAAGCCCTTGGTAGATTCAATGGCGTCGCGCACCTTGACCTTGTCGGTGGAGCCGGCACGCTTGATCGCATCAACCGCCAGCGCCAGACCGTCGTAGGCATATCCGCCGAAAGCGGATACATCGGTATTCCACTTGGCCTTGAAGGACTTGGTGTAGCTTTCAGCGACCGGGCGCTGTGGGTCATTGGCAGCCAGCTTGTCTGGGGCCAGCAAGGCAGATGTGGGCAGGCGAACACCTTCGGCTGCAGGACCAGCGAGCTTGATGAATTCGTCAGAAGCTACGCCATGTGCGTGGTACAACGGCAAGGTAATACCGAGCTGCTTATAACCCTTGGTTGCGATGGCAGGTCCTTGACCCAGACCAAAGATAAACACCGCTTCGACCCCGGAAGTGTTGCGTATCTTGGTGAGCTGCGGGCCCATATCGGTGTCTTTGGGGCCATACGTTTCATTGGCTACCAAGGTAATGCCGTACTTGCCGGCCACACCTTCAGTTTCCTTGCGGCCCGATTGACCAAAGCCACTGGTTTCGGACAACAGGGCTACCTTGGTGATACCGCGCTTCTTCATGTCTTCAAATACTTTTTCAGCGGCCATACGGTCGGTGTGTGGTGTCTTGAAAACCCACTTCTTGACAGGCTCGATCACGACTACCGCACCCGCCAGAGAGATGAAGGGAACGCCGGCCTTTTCCACTAACGGCACCATGGACATGGTAGCGCCAGTAGTGGTGCCACCCACGATGATGTCGACCTTGTCATCATCGATAAGCCGCTTGCCAAAGCCATTGGCCTTGCTCGCATCACTGCCATCGTCGTAATGCACCAGTTCCAGTGGGCGTCCCACGACGCCGCCTCTTTTATTGATGTCTTCGACCATCATCTGCAGGGTTTTGAGTTCAGGGTCGCCCAGATAGCCAGCAGGGCCGGTAACCGACAATACTGAACCAATCTTGATCGGGTCAGCGGCATACACCGTGCAGGCCGTGACGACCAGGGCGCCAGCAAGCGCGAGTTTTTTGAAGCGTGCATTCATGGGAAGTCTCCTTGTGGTGGTTGGAATCAAACTTTTTCAATAACTAGTGCAATGCCCTGCCCCACGCCGATGCACATGGTGCATAGCGCATAGCGGCGGTTGCGGCGGATCAGTTCGTACAGGGCGGTAGTGACCAAGCGCGCACCACTCATACCGAGTGGGTGACCCATTGCAATCGCGCCGCCATTCGGATTGACCCTGGCGTCGTCGTCGGCCAGCCCAAGGTCGCGCAACACAGCCAGGCCTTGCGCGGCAAAGGCTTCGTTTAGCTCGATCACGTCCATTTGCTCCAGCGTCAATCCGGTTTGCTGCAACACCTTGCGTACTGCCGGTGCCGGGCCAAAGCCCATGATGCGCGGTGTCAGTCCCGCAGTGGCCATGCCGAGCACGCGCGCCTTCGGTGTCAGGCCATGGCGTTTGGCTGCATCTGGTGATGCCAGCAATAGCGCGCAGGCGCCGTCGTTTACGCCCGAGGCGTTGCCGGCGGTGACCGACAGGTCCGGGCCATTGACGCCCTTGAGTTTGGCCAGCAACTCCAGCGTGGTGTCGGGGCGCGGGTGTTCGTCGGTATCAAAGACGATGGGGTCGCCCTTCTTTCGTGGCATCACCACCTGCACCAATTCATCGCCGAATCGCCCAGCCGCGTGAGCAGCCGCCCAACGCTGCTGTGAGCGCACGGCAAAGGCATCCTGATCGGCACGCGAGATATCAAAATCGGCTGCCACGTTGTCAGCAGTTTGCGGCATGGAGTCGGTGCCGTGCAGAGCCTTCATTTGCGGGTTGACAAAGCGCCAGCCAATGGTGGTGTCAAAAATCGCGGCGCTACGCGAGAAGGCGCTTTCGGCCTTGCCCATCACAAAAGGTGCGCGTGACATACTTTCCACGCCACCTGCAATCATCAGTTGCGTCTCACCCGACTTGATCGAGCGCGCAGCCAAGCCCACTGCGTCCATACCCGAGCCACACAGGCGGTTCAAGGTGGTGCCCGGCACCTCCACCGGCAGGCCCGCCAGCAGGCCAGACATGCGCGCGACGTTGCGGTTGTCCTCCCCGGCCTGGTTGGCGCAGCCATAAAGGATGTCGTCTACGGCGGACCAGTCTACGCCGGGGTTGCGTTGCATCAGGGCCTTGAGCGGCACAGCACCCAGGTCGTCAGGGCGAAAATTTGCCAGGGCTCCGCCATATCGGCCAATCGGCGTTCGGATGGCATCGCAAATCAGTGCATCAATCATTGTTCTTGCTTTCAAACTTGTTTGGGACGTTCGTCGATCACTCGACGGGCTTTACCGGTCAGTGTGCGGGGAATGCCCTCAAAAGGCATCACGGTGATGCGGGTGGAGACGCCGACATTGGTCTTGATGTGGTGCTGTAGTTCCTTGGCAATCGCCGCCATGAGTTCCTCGCTTAAACCGGCATTTACTTCACGCTGTACCTCACAGCGGACCTCAAGGTTGTCCAGCGGGCCGTCACGCGTGAGCACCACTTGGTAGTTACCCGACAGACGCTTATCGCGCAAGATCTGCTCTTCAATCTGGGAGGGGAACACGTTGACTCCGCGCACAATCAGCATGTCATCTGAGCGACCGGTGATTTTGCCCATGCGGCGGAACGAGCGCGATGTGGGCGGCAAAAGCCGTGTCAAGTCTCGCGTACGGTAACGGATCACGGGAAAGGCTTGCTTGGTGAGCGAGGTGAACACCAATTCGCCGTCCTCACCGTCTCGAACGACTTCGCCCGTGTCGGGGTTAATGATTTCGGGATAGAAATGATCTTCCCAGATTACCGGCCCGTCCTTGGACTCAATGCATTCACATGCCACACCCGGCCCCATGACTTCGGTCAGCCCATAGATATCAATGGCGTCGATGCCCAATTTGCGCTCAATCTCCGCGCGCATACCCTCACCCCAGGGCTCGGCTCCAAAGATACCGACTTTCAATGAAATGTCTTCTGGCTTGACACCTTGACGCTCGAATTCCTCGGCGATCACCAGCGAGTAGGAGGGCGTGACCATGATAATTTGTGGCTGAAAATCCAATATCTGCGCCACCTGCTTTTCGGTCTGACCACCCGACATCGGCACCACTGTGCAGCCCAGGCGCTCCGCGCCATAGTGGGCACCCAAGCCACCGGTGAACATGCCATAGCCGTACGCGTTGTGCAGCATGTCGCCCCTGCGGCCGCCCGCGGCACGAATGGAGCGCGCCACCAGGTTGGCCCAGTTGTCAATGTCTTGTGCGGTGTAGCCCACCACGATCGACTTTCCGGTGGTACCACTCGACGCGTGCAAACGCGTTACTTTGTCGCGCGGGACTGCAAATAGTCCGAACGGGTAATTGTCCCGTAGGGCGATTTTTGTCATGAACGGGAACTTGGAGAGATCAGCCAGCGTCTTCAGATCGTCGGGATGCACGCCTTTGTCGTCAAATGCCTTCTTGTGAAAGGATACGTTGTCATAGGCGTGGCGCAGCGACCATTTCAGCCGCTCGAGCTGCAAGGCTGAGATCTCGTCACGGCCGGCGGTTTCAATGGCCTCGAGTTCACCGGGCTGTGGGTATTTGACGGTCATGGAGTCTCCTGCTGGGATGTGTTGTTGCGCCTAAGAAAAAGGGGCTCAGGCCTGCGCAAGGCTGGCGATCACCTCGCCCTGGATGCGGTAGGACTTGCCCCGGAACAATGCCACGGTCTTGCCCGCGGCATTGGTGACGGTGACGTCATAGACACCAGTACGCCCGCTTTGCGAACGCTCAGCCGCAATGGCAACAAGGCTGTCACCCAAATGGGCAGGGGCCAGAAAGTCGATATTGCAGGCCGAGGCCACGGTGTTGCGGTTGTAGCTGTTGCAAGCATAGGCAAAAGCAGTGTCGGCCAGGGTGAACAACATGCCGCCGTGGCAAATGGCATGGCCATTGACCATGTCCTCGCGCACCTGCATGGTCAGGCGTGACGCGCCGGGTGTGACCTCGGCAATCGCCATGCCAAGCGCTTGCGCGGCGTGGTCGCGCAACCACATGGCCTGGGCTGCGTCTTGCGCCAGTTGCAGCGCCTCGGCTGGTGACAGGGTGGGTGAGGTATCAGCCATGGATATTTTTTCCTTGATAAACCTGTCGCTGGATCAACGGCGAAATGCGGTAGCGGTCTTCGCAATAACAAGCGTTTAAATGGGTTAGCACTTGCTGGATGGCGGCTAAACCCACCTGGTCGGCCCAGGCCAGTGGGCCTTGGGGGTAATTCACGCCCAGGCGCATGGCGTCGTCGGCGGCACGCGCCGTGCACACGCCCTGGTACACCGCCTCCGCAGCCTCGTTGGCCAGCATGGCCACCGTACGCATCACCGCCAGCCCCGGTACATCGGCCAGCCGCGAGACTTGCACGCCACAGGCTTGCATTGCTGCGCAGGCGGAGGCGAATGCAGATTCGCTGCATTGGCCGGCACTGGCCAAGGCAACCCGTGCGGCCTTGCGGTAATCCAGTGCCAGATCGATCAACACCGTGTTGGCGATGCCACATTCGGCGGCACGCTGGGTAGCGCTGCGACCGTCGGTCACAAACAGCACCGCATCGTCGGCCTCGGCAATGCGGCCATCGACGGAGGCAACGCGTTCAAAGGCAACTGAGGCTGCTTGCAGGCGTGCGGACAAAGCCTGGGCTGCAGGGGCATCACCACAAACCAGAATGCGCGTCGGTGCAACGCGCATCGGCTCAGTTTGTGGTTGGGGCTTGGGGGCGCCCTCACGGTAATCGTAGAAGCCGCGCCCGCTCTTCTTCCCCAGATAGCCTGCATCGACAAGGTCTTGCTGGATCAGTGATGGCAGGTAGCGCGGGTCGTTGAAATAGGCATTCCAGACCGAGCGCGTCACGGCAAAGTTGACGTCCAGCCCGATCATGTCCATCAGTTCGAAAGGGCCCATACGAAAACCACCAGACTCGCGCATCACCGCATCCAGCGTGGCGCAGTCGGCCGCGCCTTCGGTACGCAGGCGCAGCGCTTCGGCGTAATACGGGCGGGCCACGCGGTTAACGATAAAGCCCGGTGTGGATTTGGCGTGTACCGCGGTCTTCCCCCAGGCGGTGGCGGTGGCAAAGAGCGTGTCCGCCACCAGCGCGTCGGTCGCTAAGCCACTGACGATTTCCACCAACGCCATCAGCGGCGCCGGGTTAAAGAAGTGCAAGCCAGCCAGACGCTGCGGATGCTTAAGTGCCGAGCCTATGGCCGTGATCGAAATAGAGGAAGTATTGCTACCAAAGATGCAGTCTGCAGACACCAGCGCTTCAAGCTCGGCAAACAGCGTTTGCTTGGCTTGCAGATTTTCCACAATGGCTTCAATAACCAGCGCTGAGTCGGCAAGGTCGCTGAGTTGAGTGGCCGCCTGCAGGCGCTGGCCTGCCTGTAGCGCCGCTTCGTTTGTCAGCTTGCCCTTGGCAGCCAGCTTATCGAGTTGGACGCGCAGTCCCTCAATGGCAGCTTGGGCTGCTTGTGGACGGTTGTCCAGCAGCAGTACCCGGTGCCCCGCTACAGCGGCCACCTGCGCAATACCGGCACCCATGGCACCAGCACCGATCACCGCCACGATGGCGTCTTTGGATAGAGATGCTGTCATCGCGTCAGTTTCCGGTGAAGCGCGGAGCGCGCTTTTCCATGAAAGCGGCCACGCCCTCGGCATAGTCGGGGCTCCAGCCCAGCTCGCGCATGAACCCCCCTTCCATGGAGAGCTGCTGCTCCAGCGTGTGCGTTGGCGCGGCGTGCAGGGCCTGGCGCGTGCGCACCAGCGCCTTGGTGGGCATGCCTGCAAGTTGCGTGGCCAATTTGTCGACTGTGGCGCCGAGTTCAGCATCATCCACTACCTGCCAGATCAAGCCCCACTCGGCCGCTTTTTCAGCCGGCAGCTTGTCTGCCAGCATGGCCAGTCCCATGGCGCGGGCCATACCAACACGCTGCGGCAAAAACCAGGTCCCGCCCGTGTCAGGAATCAACCCAATCTTGCTGAAGGCCTGCAAAAACGAAGCCGACTTACCCGCAATGACCAGATCGCAGGCCAGCGCCAGGCTGGCACCCGCACCGGCTGCGACGCCATTGACCATGGCTAGGGTTGGCACGCGCAGGTTTTGCAGGCGCAGGATCAACGGCTTGTAGTTCTGTTCAACCACATTGCCGATGTCAGGCGCAGTGGCGCCCATGGCCATGTCGGGGTCGGCCAGGTCTTGCCCGGCACAGAAGGCGCGGCCTTCGCCGGTGATGACAAGCGCGCGAATTCCTTTGTCGGACTGAATGCCGTCGAGCGCGTCGCGAATTTCTAAATGCATGGCGCCTGTAAAGCTGTTGAGCTTTTCCGGACGGTTAAGCGTCAGGCGGGCCACGCCGGCGTCAACTTCAAAGCGGATGTTCTTGTAGTCCATAGCTATTCTTTAGACGTGGTACCGGCGCTGGATCACCCGGAAGCGATTGGCCACAAAGGCAGAGTCGCAATACGATGCGTTGGCAGACGGGTTGCCGCCGGTGCCGTGGTAATCAGAAAAGGCCGACGACTGGTTTACAAATACGCCACCAGTGAGGTTGATGGATAGCGCCACTTTGGTGTTCCAACTGGCTTGCGTCATGGCGTCCACTACGGCGAATTGCGTTGAATACACAGCGAGTGTCAACGCACCATGGGTGCTGACGACACGCTCGGCGAGCGCAATCGCAGCGGCGGTGTTAGCGGCTTTGACGACAAAGGTGATGGGGCCAAAGCGCTCTTTCATGTAGGCTGCCTCGGCGCCGGCATCCACGGACAAGAGCACCGGGGAGCGTACGACAGCATCGGGAAATTCTGGATTTTGAAGTGGCTGCGAAGCACGTACAACGGTTCCGAGCGCGCCGCTGTTGGCGTGATCAATTCGCGCCACGGTGGCGGGCGACTGGATGGCACCCAACACGGCGCAAGCTACCTCGGGTTTTGCCAGGGCAGCGTCTATGGCGGCTGCCAGATCCGCACACACTTGCGCGTAGCTCTTGGGGCCTTCGTCGGTGGCAATTCCGCCAGCAGGCAGCACCAGCAACTGCGAGGTGGTGCACATCTGGCCCGAATAAAGGGACAGGCTGAAAGCCAGGTTGCGAAGCATGGCTTGATAAGCATCGGTGGAGTCGATGACGATGGTGTTGACCCCTGCCAGCTCGGCATACACCTGGGCCTGGCGGCAGTGGTCTATTAGCCAGTTGCCAAACAAATTGCTGCCGGTGAAGTCCACCGACTTGACTGCGGGGTGCGTTACAAGGTCTTGCGTGGTCTGCTGGTTGACGGGGACACACAGGCTCACCAGATCTGGGCTCAAGCCCGCATCAACCAGGACCGCACGCAGAATCCGCACTGTGATGGCCGCTGGCAATATGGCTTGCTCGTGCGGCTTCACGATCACCGCATTGCCGGTGGCAAGGGCCGCAAACAAACCGGGGTAGGTATTCCAGGTGGGGAAGGTGCCGCAACCAACCACTACCGCCACGCCGCGGCCCACGATCTCGAAATGCTTTTGCATGCGCAGGGGCGGGTTCTTGCCTTGTGGCTTTTCCCAGACGGCCTCGGTGGGCACAAAGCGCTGCTCGCGGTAAGCGTAGGCCACCGCCTCCAGACCACGGTCCTGAGCGTGCGCTGCACCCGCCTGGAAGGCCATCATCCAGCCCTGGCCCGTTGTCATCATCACGGCGTGCGCTAGCTCGAAACTGGCGTGGTTCAGGCGCTCCAGCATTTCGATGCACAGGCCAGTGCGCCCCTGAACACCCAATGCCTGCCAGGCGGGCATGGCGGCCCGGCCAGCATCAATCAGCGAATCGATATCGCACACCGGGTATTGCACTTCCAGTGCCACGCCATAGGGCGACTGCTCGCTACCGGCCCAGGCTTGGGTGCTGGGTTGCTGCAGGACAAAGCGTTTTCCCAGTTGAGCGTCGAAGGCGGCCTTACCCTCAATGGCGGCGGTTTCGCCATAGACCTTAGGGCTGGGCATTTCGGCATATGCGGACCAGTAGCCGCGGCTACTGATGGCATCGAGTGCGCTCTGCAGCTTGCCCTGATGTTTGTCAAAAAGTGGATGCGTCATGGAGGAGTTCAGTGTCATTTTTTATGGTCGCTAATCGGGCTACATGCCCAGATAAGCAGCGCGCACCTGCTCGTTTTGGATAAGGTCTTCGCCGGTACCAGTGAGAGTTACCGTGCCGGTTTCCAACACATAGCCACGGTCGGCAATGGCCAGAGCGGCGAATGCGTTTTGCTCGACCAGCAGGATGGTCATGCCCTGAGACTTCAGCGTCTTGATGACGTTGAAAACTTCCTCAACCAGCAAAGGTGCCAGCCCCATCGAAGGCTCATCGAGCAGCAGCAGGCTTGGCCTGCCCATGAGGGCACGGCCGATCGCCAGCATCTGCTGCTGCCCGCCAGACAAAGTGCCTGCAGGCAGAGCGCGTTTTTCTTTCAGGATCGGGAACATGGTGAAGATCTTTTCCATGTCACCGGCTACTTGGTGTTTGGGCTGGGTGTACGCGCCAAGACGCAGGTTGTCCTCAATCGACAGCGGGCCGAAGACCTGGCGACCTTCGGGGCTTTGGCAGATTCCGCGGCGCATACGTTTGTCGGAACGCAGTTTGCTGATGTCTTCGCCATCGAAGTGGATGCTGCCCGCACTGATAGATTGCACGCCCGAGACAGCGCGCAGAAACGTGGTTTTGCCCGCGCCGTTGGCACCCACCAAAGCCACAGTTTCACCGCGGCGCACTTCAAGAGTGATGCCCTTGAGCGCCTTGATGCGTCCATAGCAACTCTCTAGGCCTTCCACTCGGAGCAGCACGGGCTTCTGCGTCGCGGCGGTAGCAGCCTGAAGACTGCCCACACTTCGTGAACCCAGACCTACCGAGTCGGGCGCCAGGCTGGCGATGCGGTGGAACAGCTCCCGAAACTCAGCGCGGGCCACGTCGCCAAAGACCGGGTCGGTGTGGGTGCGAAATGCCTGGTTGATCTCGGCCCAGTCCTGCGGCAGCAGCACCTTGCGCGCAAGCGGCAGCACATGGATTTCTTCGGTCTTGATGTGGCCCTTCAGTCCATCGGTGTAGCGTTTGACGGCGACGGCCAGTTCAACGGTGGGCAGTTGCCCTTGCGCAGCGGCGGCCAGCCTTGCACGGAGTTGGGCCAAATTTTCCGGGCCTTGGCGGTGGTCAGCCTGCAACGCATCCAGGATGTCGGCAGCTTCCGTACTACGCAGGCGCAGCAGGCGGAACAAATAGTCGTCCTCCTTGGGGTGGTGCATGCGGTCCACAAACTGGGTGATGTAGTCCAAAGCCGCCTCGAAGAAGGCAGTTTCCAGCGGGGCGCCGGCTTGCATGTCGGAGGCCACTTGGTCGAGGGTGGTGGCCAGGCGCCACATATTGCTGTGTTCCTGGCTGATGATGGTGAGTGCGTCCATGGGGGGTATTCCGTTCATGCGTGTGCGCCCAGATAGGCAGCAATCACATCGGGGTTGCGCCGCACTTCAGCGGCCGTGCCTTCGGCCAGTTTGCGCCCGTAATCCAACACCAGAATGCGGTCGGAAAGGTTCATTACCATCTTCATGTCGTGTTCCACTAGCACCACAGTCACGCCGGTATCGGCTACCTTGCGAATCAGGGTATCTACCTCGATGGTTTCCTTGGGGTTCAGACCAGCCGCCGGCTCATCCAGAAACAGCAAACGCGGTTTCATCGCCAGTGCGCGAGCAATCTCCAGGCGCTTCAAGGCGCCATACGACATGCTGTCCGCGCGAGCGGTTGCGTAGGCCTCGAGCCCAACAAAGCGCATGAGCTCCACAGCCTCGGTATGCAGATCGCGGTCGCGCGCCTTAAGTGCGGGCCAGCGAAGGGCGGCTTTGAAAAGGTTGCGGTCGAGGCGCAAATGGGCGCCGACCATCACATTCTCCACAGCGCTCATGTTCATGCAGATTTGCAAGTTTTGAAAAGTGCGCGCCACACCCTGCTGCGCCAACACATCCGGTGATTTGCCCTGTATGGGCTGGCCGTCGAGCAGGATGCTGCCGGTGGTGGGCGTGTATATGCCGGTGATCAGATTGAACAGCGTGGTCTTGCCAGCGCCGTTCGGTCCTATCACGGCATAGACGATGCCGGCATCAATACTGAAAGATACGTTTTGCACGGCCTTAACGCCGCCGAACTGGATCGAGAGGTCTTGAACTTCAAGCAATGCCATGTTCATTCCTTTTTGCCAAAGCGTGCGGCCAGCGTGGGCACCAGACCCTTGGGTAAAAAGATCATGCAGAGCATCAGGATGGCGCCAAACACCACGGTCTCCCAGCCCTCAAAGGTGGCCAGCGCTTGCGGCAAGGCGGTGAGCAACACGGCTCCAAGCACCGACCCATAGATGGAGCCCATGCCGCCAATCACGACCATGGTGACCAACTCAATCGAGTGGAAGAAGTCCGCCAGATTGGGGGTGACAAAACCCACATACAGCGCCGTAATGCTGCCCATGATGCTGGCGAACATGGCTGACATGACAAACACGCTGACCTTGTAGCGGACCACATGCACGCCCACCACCTTGGACGCCACCTCGGAGCCGTGCAGCGCGCGCAGGGCTCGGCCAAAAGGCGAATCAATGATGTTGATCGAGGCCCAAATGCTGAGGCACAGCAGGCTGGCCACAATCCAGTACCAGTACTTGTCGCCCGAGATTTCTAAACTACCAAACGCCATGGCGGGAACGGCCATGCCATCGGGGCCGCCGGTCCAGGCGGCTTCGTTGCGCACCACGATGTTGATAATGATGCCCAGGCCCAGGGTTGCCATGGCGAGGTAGTGGCCCTTGAGCCGGAAAATTGGGCGTGCCAGCACTGCGGCCAAGGCTCCGGCAGCCAGGGCGCCGGCCACCACGGCCAGCAGCGGATGCAAACCGAAGTGTGTGGGCAAGGCCGCCGACGCATAAGCGCCGATACCAATGAAGCCGGCGTGTCCCAGGCTGATCTGCCCGGCGAAACCGATCAACAGGTTCAGGCCCAGTACGATGACGGCATTGATGGCCATCCGAATCGCAAGGTCTACATAGAAGCTGTTGGGCAACACCAGCGGCAGCAACAGCAGTACTGCGGCGATCAGATACAGACCGCGGTAAGAATGCTTGTTCATGGCCTTAGACCCGGTCTGTGGCTTTGCCACCAAAGAGGCCGCTGGGCCGGAAAAACAAAATCAAAAGAATAAGGACAAAGGGCATGGCGTCTTTATAGGATGACGATATATAACCAGCACCCATGGCCTCAAGCACTCCGACTAATAGGCCACCGACTACAGCCCCCAAGCCACTGCCCAGGCCTCCCAACACCGCACCCACAAAACCCTTTAGGCCAAGCATAATGCCCGCGTCATACGAGGTGAGCGTAAGGGGGGTGACCAGAATGCCGCCCAGTGCACCCAATGCAGCCGATAGCGCGAAGCTCAAGAACAACACACCGTCTGTGTTGATCCCCACCAGCTCAGCGGCCACCCGGTTGTAGGACGTCGCCAGCATCGCCTTGCCTTGCAATGTGCGGGAAAAGAAGTACCAGAGCGCACAGACCACCACCGCCGTCACGCCCAGCACCCACAGGCTTTGTGGCATGAGGGTAGCGCCCATCACATTAATCGGTTGTTCACCTGAAAATGCGGGCAAACTGAATGTCCCCTTGCCCAGCCAGATCTGCACCAGCCCCCGCAACACAAGCGAGGCACCGATGGTGATGATGATCAGCGTGACGGGCTCGGCACCCTTGACTGGCTCGATGGCTACTTTTTCCAGCACAAGACCCACGATGGCCGGCAGTGCAATGGCTAGCATCAAAGCCAGCGGCAGGGGCAGGCCGGAATGGGTGAAATAGACGGCCAGCATGCCGCCGAGCATGATGAACTCGCCTTGTGCGAAGTTGATTACATGGCTGGAGTTGTAGATGAGCGTGAATCCCAAAGCTGCCAGCGCATAGGTCGAGCCTACGGTGATGCCAGAGAACAGAAATTGCAGGAACTCCGCCATCATCGAGCTCTCACCCGTCGACTGTCGCGGTGTTCTATTGTGTTTCGACCGTGGGGCACAGAAGTCTCCTCGTATTTCACTAGGCATTCGAAGGGCCTGGCGACTGCGTCATTTGCTTGGTTTGAATTCTGACATTCAGAATCGATTCCGTCAATCAAAAAGATACAGAAATACCATTAATTTCAATAAGTTTGTATCGAATCAGGGTTTTCACTTAGATTGATGAGTGATTTGGTTGAGTATGAAAATACCACTTTTGCACTGAACTGAGGTAAATAAGCGCTTCAATTGCAGTCAAAAGCCAAAACAAGAAAAGCCGACGGTGGCGGCTTTTTAGAGATACGAACTTACTTGTATTTAACCTATATTTGAATCATTTACCGTGTGGACCCCAAGCGCCTCGAAAGAGCGGCAGTTGTTCGCTTGAGTTCAGTCAAGGCCAAACTATGGGGTCCCAGATCAGAGATGCCCTCAACACCCACAATCGAAACTGCCATTGAGATGTTGTTCTTGAAATTGAAAACCGGGGCCGCCAGGCCCAGTACTCGGCTAGCATAGTCACTATCCATCACAAAGGAGTAGCCGTTGGCACGGATGTCCTTTAAGACTTGATCCACCTGCTCCAGCGTCTTGAATTCCTTAGAGCGCCCCGCCAGCAGCTCCCGTTCAAGTAGGGGTCGAACGACTTCTGGAGGCATCCACGCCGAAAATAAACGGCCAGTAGATGTGGCCAATAAACTCACTGTATTGCCAGTGATAACGTTGACGGTAATGGGCCGGTGCGGCCTCTCCCATCTAACCATCACCGGACCAAACTCGCCCCAGACCGACAAGGCAGTTGTTTCATTGGTCAGGTCGCGCAGCTCGGAAATAGTATTCAATCCTAGTTTGACGCGATCAAGTCGGTCCACCGCTGCAAGACCTAAAGGGATAGCCAAGGGTCCCAAATCGTATTTGGAGTTCTCGCTGTCCTGCTGCACCAACCCGGAGCGCACCAGGCTGACCAAATAGCGGTGCGCCTTGGATGGCGGCATGCGCGACGCAGCGGCTATTTCCTTGAGCATCATGGCAGAGCCTGACTCTACGAGCACTTTCAGGACACCAATCCCGATTTCCAAGGATTGAACTCCGTGGCTACTCTTGTGTACGTCTTCCATAAATTGGTCTTTCAGGCGGCGCTTGCAATACCCGAAGGCAGATCCATTCCGTATTCAAAGCGATTGGCCACCAAGTGAGAGGCATGTGGTGCGCTTCCATTGGAAAGTCTGACATTGGCATCCAGGTGGCGTTCGGACGGCGGCAGGAGTTTGCGGTACAGATCCCGACAAAGATACCTTGCACGACTGCCAGGCCAAGAGGCCGGCAGCAAGCTTTCCGGCAACTTCGGATCGCGAAGCAACAACCTACGTACATCATGGATCAGCAGAGTGCGTATCAAGAAAGCGTTCTCTTCGGTTAAATCCTCTTGTCCGCAGGTCACCAACGCGTCGCGGATGGGCTCGTACTTTTGTAGAAAACCTTCATACGATAGAGCCAGGGCATCCAGGTTCCAAGCCTTTTGCACCAAATCACTGTCCGTTGCACATTGCTCCACCCGTGAATTAACGGCAACCAGGGGCAGCAAAAGCGCAAGCACCTGGCCGAGCCCCTCAGAAACCAGGCTTGCCATCACATTTTCGAGATCGGCCGTCGGGTGCACAAAGCTACCCGTCGCTGTTTCACCAAATCCATGCCAGAAAAGGGCCGCTCGGAGCTGTTCGCGTACACGGTTCTCCAACTCACCCACGATCAGGATAAGGCGCCAACGCCTGTCCCAACCAGGGATGTCCGCTGCATAAATTTGACGTGAAGCATCATCAAACCGTTGGTACCCGGACGGTGTGAGCATGTAATCGGTCTTGCGCCCCAATGCCTCGGACTCAAGCCACTTCTCCTTCACCAAGCGGTAAACCGCGGTGCGTACCAAACGCTCGTTTACACCGAGGGGCTGCAACAACTGAATCACGCTGCCCAGAGACACCCGGCCACCCCGTGGCAGGATCGCATCACCGAACACAGTGGTTATCAACGACCCGGACTGTATTCGGCTCTTTTGTAAGAACCTTTCCAGTCGGACTTCAATGGCTTTGGAGACAGATGCTTTCACAGTCTGAGAAGTGTAGTCGGGGTTCTTCAAAAGTGTTTTGAGCTGTGAGCGATCTGACTTGTCCGGAATTTTTCCATGATCACAGCGATTCGGCGACGGCCTCGCGCGTCTACCGTCCGTGTGCCCCAAAAAGACTTGCAACTGCATTCAGCGCAAAAAAGTGAAACTCTAAGGGGTGTCCGCACACACAGGCTTTGGGCGGGCCGGACACCGGAACACCCTCGCGTCTGCAGTCATACAGCCACGCCACATCAAAGCGACGGCAGAAGGTGCATTCGGCGGCTATGTTGGATTCCAACAAAGAAGTCCAATGCCACTCCACTGCACCGCATTGGCAGCTCCTCAATCACGGAGCAACCTTTGAGCGTGGTTTTCACCCTATAAAATATACTGTGGCGCGAGGCCAACGATCACATCGCCCTGAACAAATGCACGTAAGCCCGGCTGACTGGTAACTCCGTAGCGTTACTTTTGATCCGAACAAAAAGGCGGCTGAGTTCGTCGCGACGGGTGCCGGCCAAGTGCTGTAGATTGACGATGGTGGAGCGGTGCACCTGCCAGAACTGCGCCGGGTCCAACTGCACTGCCAGGTCAGCAATGGGCGTTCGTATAAGGTACTCCGCATCGTGCGTTTGCACGCAGGTGTATTTCTCATCCGAATGGAAAAACAAAACGTCTTGCACCGCCACCTGGTGCGTGATGTCACCCCGGCTGGCGCGCACCCAGCGCAAGGTCTCTTGCGGTGCCAAGGCTTGTGGGTTCGCCTTGGGCAGCAGCCTTTTCAACACCGCCAGCAGGTTGGGGTCATTGACATTCAGGCTTCCAGCAGTACCGACTGCAGGGGCCAGCGCGCGCTGCACCCGCTCTATGGTGCGCTGCAGCCGGTCCTGCGTTACAGGCTTGAGCACGTAGTCCACCGCCTCTTGCTCAAAGGCCTGCACGGCGTATTCATCAAATGCGGTTACAAACACGACGCGAGTAGTGCCCTCAATGCCCTGCGCCACCTCCAGCCCGGTCAGGCCGGGCATCTGAATATCCAAAAACAATAGGTCCGGGCGGAGTTCATTCACCATTTTAATGGCTTCATCGGCATTGGCCGCTTCGCCAACAATTTCAATTTTGGGGAAATTTTCAAGCAATCGGCGCAACTCATTACGAGCAAGCCTTTC
>CAZMXB010000044.1:0-7988 GCA_964569855.1 uncultured Rhodoferax sp. | reverse complement strand
TTGCAGCGTGGCGATGCGCTCAGCGGCCTCCAGCCCATTGCGGGCCACAGCCACGACTTGCAGTTCTGGCCAATGGATCAGTTGATTTTGGAGTGCGCGGGCCAAGTGGGGTTCGTCGTCGGCAATCAACACAGTAATCATCGTCAGGCTCCTGCCCAATAGGGCATCCGAATCGTAGCGCGCATGCCGGGATCGGCGGGGCTGAGCGTGAGCGTGGCGGCGCCGCCGTATTGCACTTGCAAGCGTTCGCGCACATTGGCCAGGGCCATGCCCGCGCCGGGGCGGCGGCGGGTGACGTCAGGTCCCAATCCGTCATCTATCACCTCCAGCACAAGCTCTGCGCCCTCCTGTCGCGCGCTCACTTGGATACTGCCGCCCTCTACTTTGGGTTCGAGGCCGTGGTGCAGCGCGTTTTCGACCAACGGCTGTAGAAGAAATGGGGGCAGCACCACATTGCGCAGGTTCGGGTCGCACAGCACCTTGTATTGCATGCGTTCTTCCATGCGGGTCTTCATGAGCTCCAGGTAGTGACCCACCAAATCCATCTCGCCACCCAGCGTGGCGTCCAGGCGGCGCAGGCTGCCCAGCGATGACCGCAGGTAGTCGGTAAACGTCTCCAGCATCAGCTTGGCGCGCGGCACATCATCATCCATCAGCGATGACACGTTGGCCAAGGTGTTAAATAGGAAATGTGGTTCGATTTGACCCTGCAGCAAGCGCAATTGGGCTTCTGCTGCACGCTTTTCGGCTTGCAGGCGCCGCGCCGCGGCGCCAAACAACAATGAAAAAACAAGGCTGATAGTCACTGCGACCATCACGCTTGCGACCAAGGCACTGGGATCTTGCAAGGTGCGCCACGAAATTGCCTCGTACCCCGCCACGGCAGAGCCCAATGGCCAGCCAATGGCCACTCCCAAATTAGGTACACCGATGAAATACACCCAGCGGCGCCAGCCTTCGAGCTTACGCACGCCATCATCTCCGAGCCAGCGGCGCCCCAGCGCAAATAGCCCGCGAATGGAATAGCCGATGAACAGCGCAACGATCAGGTTGACCTTGTACCAGTGCCACCAAACGGCCCAATTGCGCCAGCCGTCCTCGCCCTCCGCAATCGATGAGAAGCCCAGCAACGTGAAGCCCACGGCGCAGGCGCAACAAAACAGGAAAGTCCACATGAGGGATAACCAGACTGGCCCCACTGACGGGGCATCGCTACCCAGCCAGGCGCGCCAGGACTTTTGAAGGGTTTGGGCATTCAATGTGTGCATGGCCCGAAGTGTAGGCAGGCGGCCATGCACAGTATGGCGGTGAGAGGACGAATCGACAAACCGCGCGACGGTTCGACAGCGGGCATAAAAAAAAGCAGCGGCTACAAGTGGTTTTGAACTGCAAGCCAAAGCTGGCAAGCATTTTCACAGTGGGCTGAAGCAATAATTGACGCGCGAGTTTTGCTAAATCTGACCGGCAATTTTCAGCCTGGCTGGCCGCAGAAACTATGCCGCCAATCCACGCGCCAGCGACTTTGACCGTTTGAGGGCCGAGATAGAGTAGCGTTGCGCATGGATCGGAGTAGTTTTGCAAGCGTTGCGCCGAGGGGTAAATGAGATTCGGAGTTCTTGCGCGCAATTCCAGGGACCAGCATGAAGCAGACGAACAGGTAGCCTGAAACAATGCCGAGCTCGAGTGCGCGCTCCTTACCCGGCATCGGATACAGAATCTTAGTTTGGGCAATGCGATACTCGGACGCATCGGGTTGACATGCCCGACTTCCGCCACCTCGCTTGGCGATTGCGTTTCCTGAATCCGTCATGACGTTACTTACATTTCTTTCTCGCGCTGCGAAGCTGCTTGCCCCAGTCTTGGCGCTTCAAGCAACACTTGCCGGCGCGCAGTTAACTGGTCAGTCACTGGCCAGCATTCCGGTGGCAACCGACAGGCCGTACCTCGGAACCATTGCCATCGATGTCAACTTGACCGATCTGGATCGACGCATCATGGAAGTGCGCGAGACGCTGCCGGTCAAACCCGGCCCCCTGACGCTGCTGTACCCACGCTGGCTACCGGGTTCCCATTCGCCCACCGGATCGGTAGCCAAACTCGCCGGCCTGCGCATCACCGCCAATGGCAAACCAATTGAGTGGACGCGCGACACGCTGGACGTCTACGCCTTCCACCTCAACGTGCCCACCGATGTCAGCGTGCTCAACATCGCGTTCCAGCATCTCTCGCCGGTTTCCTCAGCCGCGGGCCGCGTGGTAATGACGCAGGAAATCATCGGGCTGCAATGGAACACAGTGGTACTGTATCCGGCCGGTCATTACGCCTCAGCAATTCAGACCCAGGTGTCCGCCAAGCTACCACCGGGTTGGCAAAGCGCCACAGCGCTGGATATTGCCAAGCGCGATGGCGAGCATATTGCGTTCAAGCCAACCAGCCTGGAACGCCTGGTGGATTCACCCCTGTGGGCCGGCAAGTACTCCAAGCGTTTTGAACTCGACACAGCACATAAGGCCCCCGTCTACCTGACGGTGTTTGCGGACTCGCCGTCCAGTCTGGAGGCGGCGCCCGAACACATCATTGCGCACCAGCAACTGTTGCAGCAAGCCGATGTCCTGTTCGGCGCGCGCCACTTTGCGCGGTATGAATTCCTGTTGGCGCTGAGCGAGCGCTTTTCAGCCATTGGGCTGGAACACTCAGAGTCCAGCGAAAACGGTGTGCGCCCCAATTACTTCAAAGATTGGAAAAAGGAATCGGCCGGGCGCACCCTGCTGCCCCACGAATACACCCATTCGTGGAATGGCAAGTTCCGCCGCCCCAGTGACTTATGGACGCCCGACTTCAACACGCCGATGCGGGACAGCCTGCTATGGGTGTATGAAGGGCAAACGCAATACTGGGGCTTTGTATTGGCCGCGCGCGCCGGACTGGTCCCGCTAGCCGATGCGTTGGAAAGCCTGGCCATGACGGCTGCGGGGCTGGATACCCGCGCCGGGCGTGGTTGGCGCAATCTGCAAGACACTACTAACGAACCGATTATCAGCGGTCGTAGCCATCAAGATTGGCCCGACTGGCAGCGACGCGAAGAGTACTACAACGAAGGCCAGATGATCTGGCTGGATACCGACACCAAGATTCGCGAACGCACACAGGGCACCAAGAGCTTGAACGAAGTCGCCAAAGCTTTTTTTGGTGTCGAAGACGGGAGGGTCACCACGCTGATCTACGACTTTGATGACTACGTCAAAGCGTTGAATGATGTTGCGCCTTTTGATTGGGCCAGCTTCCTGCGCCAGCGTCTGGACACCCATGATGGCGCCACGCTGCTGGATGGCATCACTCGCGGTGGCTGGAAGCTTGTTTTCACCGAGAAGCAAAGCGATTTGGCCAAAGCCAGCGAGACCACAAACCGAACGACCGATTTTTTCCATTCACTCGGCTTTGGCATCGACAAGGACGGCAAACTCACCGGCATCAAATGGGGCGGCCCCGCGTTTAAGGCCGGCCTGACGGCTTCCATGCAACTGATGGCCGTCAACTCGTACAGCTACAAGGCTGAACTGCTGCGCGAAGCCATCACCAAGGCCAAGGACGGCAGTGGAGTAGAACTGCTCCTAAAATTTGATGACCACTACAAAACCGTCAGGATTGATTACCGCGATGGTCTGCGTTATCCCAAGCTCGAACGCGTTGACGGCACGCCGGATCGACTGACTGATATCCTGACAGCCGTCAAATGAAATGGCAGTTCTCGCTGGGAGGTTCACGCCTTGCCTGAAATATACTGTACGGATGACCAGTATTCTTTCATCCCAGCTTCCGGTGCCTGTTTCTGAGGCATCACTTGTGGGGATGCTACTTGTGAATCGGGTGTGCGCAGGCTTCCCTTCACCCGCAGAAGACCTCGGTGCCAACCGGATTGACCTTACCCAGCTATTGATCAAACACCCCCAGGCCACCTACTTCCTGCGCGCCAGTGGCCAATCCATGGTGGAGTCCGGTATTTTTGACAACGACATCCTGGTCGTAGACAAGGCCATCAAACCCCGGCACAACCACATCGTTGTTGCAGTGGTGGATGGGGAATTTACGGTCAAGCAGTTGTACCAACGCGCTGGACGGATCAAACTCAAGGCAGCCAACCCGACCCACCCGGACATTGTTCCCAAAGACGACCAGACCCTGGAGATCTGGGGCGTGGTGACGGCAACCATCAAACAGTTCACTGCCTGAATGCGTCCGTCCACAAAGCGCCATCCCGAATTCAATGTCGCCGCTGACTTTGAGTATCCGCAGCACCTGCGCGACACCATGGCTGACTTGCCGGCAGCACCGGGGGTCTACACCTTCCACGGTGATTCTGAGACTCTGCCGCTGTACATCGGCAAAAGTATCAACATTCGAAACCGGGTGCTGTCACACCTGAGGAACGAAGAAGAGGCCCGCCTGCTGCGCCAGACCCGGCGCATCAGCCACATTCGTACTGCAGGCGAAGTCGGCGCATTGCTGCTCGAAGCCAGCCTGATCAAACAACAGCAGCCGCTGTACAACCAGAAGCTGCGCCGCACCAAACAATTGTGCTCGTGGCTCCTGACCGACAGCGGTGCCCAAATCGTCTATTCACAGGACGTGAACTTTGCCACCCAGAAGGGTCTGTACGGGCTGTTCTCCAGCAAACGCGCAGCGCTGGAAGCCATGCGGATATTGGCAGACCAGGGCAGGCTTTGTTATGGCGTCATCGGACTTGAGAAGCTGTCCGCCAGCAAGCCCTGTTTCCGGTACATGTTGCGCCAGTGTGCGGGGGCTTGTTGTGGCCAGCAAGACCATGCCACACATCATGCCCGCCTCACAAGCAGACTGCAGGACATTCAGGTGGAGTGCTGGCCGTATCCGGGCGCAATTGCACTGGTGGAGCGGTTCAATGACGAAGTCCAGATGCATGTAATAGCGCAGTGGTGCTATTTGGGCACTGTCCAGGACCCAAAGGATGCCCAGGTACTGGCCACGCAGGCAGCCGGATTCGATGCCGATGGCTACAAGATCCTGTGCCGACCGATTCTGGGTGGACAGGCAGAAATCATCCCGCTGTGGTGAGCCACCATGTTTGCCTTGGTGGATGGGAACAACTTCTATGTCAGCTGCGAGCGTGTTTTCAGGCCCAGCCTGAACAACCGGCCGGTGGTGGTGCTGTCCAACAACGACGGCTGCGCCATCGCCAGAAGCAACGAAGCCAAGGCGCTGGGAATCGCCATGGGCGCACCCTGGTTCACCATCAAGCACTTCGCAGAAGATGCAAATCTTGTGGCCCTGTCTGCGAACTTTGCGCTCTACGGTGACATGTCGGATCGCATGATGAGTCTGGCAGCCGGACTCGGACCACACCAGGAGGTCTATTCCATCGATGAATCCTTCATCGATCTTTCAGGCGTGCCGGGTGACCTGGTCGAACGCAGCCGCCAGATTCGCTCCCGCATCCTGCAGTGGGTGGGCATTCCGTGCGGCATTGGTATCGGGTCGACCAAGACCCGGGCCAAGCTGGCAAACCACATCGCAAAGACCGCCGAGAGAAAACCCGGCACCTACCTGGACAAACTCAGCCAGGTTTGCCATCTGGAGTCTTTGAATCCAGAGGAGTTGAAGGCCACACTCGCCGCCACGCCGGTGGGCGAGGTCTGGGGCGTAGGGCGCCGCATTGGCAGGCAACTCGTCGAGGGGGGAATCACCACAGCGCTGGATCTGATGCAACTCGATGCAGGAAGGATACGGCGCAAGTTCTCTGTCAGTTTGGAGCGCACGGTGCTCGAACTCAAGGGTATCCCCTGCATCGATCTGGACCACTCCCCGGCATCAAGAAAACAGATAGCCTGCACCCGGTCCTTTGGCCATGCGGTTACGGAATTGCAGTCACTGATCGAGGCCGTGACGGACTTCGCATCCAGGGCAACGCAAAAGGCGCGCAGGCAAGGCAGTTTGGCGTGCCATGTGCTGGTGTTCATTCACACCAGTCCGTTTCGTAAGGGACCCCAGTACAGCCGCTCCATCACCGTGCCGCTCAGGCGTCCCAGCGACGACACGGCCGTGATCGTGAGCGCAGTCCTGTCGGGGCTAAAGACAATTTTCCAGCCGGGCTTCCAGTACGCAAAAGCCGGCGTGATGCTGCTCGATCTGCAACCCAACACCGCGTTGCAGGGGGAACTCGACCTGGAGGGTGATCAGGTGCAGGACCGCACACGCCTGATGGGCGCCCTGGACCATCTGAACGAGCGGTTTGGCAGGGGAACGGTGTTGATGGCCAGTGCCGGGCTTGCCGGCAACCGGCGGACATGGTCCATGAAGCAGGAACGCAGGACGCCTGCTTACACGACGCAGTGGGAGGATATTGCGGTGGCGAGGGCGTGAAAGTGTGCGCACGCGTTGGTCTGCCAACGACACATGCAAAATGTTGCCGATGAAGAAGCCCGTTCAAACGACTGGTGGTGCCCAGCGCGCCTGGGTGCGACTGCCTTCGGGGCGGCGAATCGATTTGCATGATCCGACCTTTGCGGATGTCGAAGACTCGGACCTTTCGCTCGGTCTGGCGCGCACGTTTCGCTGGGGTGGTCATTCGGTGTGGCCACTTCCCATGTCGGTTGCGCAGCACTCCTTGCTGGTTTTGCAAATTCGCCGGTCGCAACGCCATCTGGATCCAGACGCTGAACTGCGTGAACTGCTGCATGACGCCGAAGAGGGGCTGCTGGGTTTTGATCCGATTTCTCCGCTCAAACCAATCCTGGGCGAGAGATTCTTGAATCTGATGGAGCAAATGCAAAAGATGCTCTTTTCAAGGTACGGCGTTTCCTGGTGGACCAAGGAAGAAAAGGCGAAACACAAAAAGGCCGATATCCTGGCCGCTGCAAGCGAAGCGATTCACGTGGCCGGCTGGAGTCGCGAGGAAGTGCGAACGGTTTTGAATATTCAGGTGACTCCGCTGGCGGACGACCCATTGGCCGTGGTCTACGGGGGTATACCGTGGGAGCCGTGGAGTACAGAACTCGCAAACACGCGTTTCTTGCAGGAATTGCACAAAATTCTGAAACGCCGAGACGACTAGGCCATTCGCCGCAACCCAGCTTTGCGTCAGTCCCGGGTCACACGCACCAGTTCTTCGCGCGACGTGACGCCGCCCTGCACCAGGCGTTCCCCGTCCTCACGCATCAAGCGCATGCCGCCGGCAATTGCAGCCTCGCGGATGTCGGCTTCGGACGCCCGGTGGTGAATTTGGGCGCGGATGGCGTCGTCGGTTACCAGCAGCTCAAACACACCGGTTCGGCCCTGGTAACCCGTGTGGCCGCATTCCTGGCAGCCTGCGCCATTGCAGTGGGTACACAACTTGCGCAATAGGCGTTGGGCCAGCACGCCCAATAGCGAGGAACTCAGCAGGAAGGGCTCGATGCCCATATCGGTAAGCCGTGTCACGGCGCTGGCCGCATCGTTGGTGTGAATTGTGGCCAGCACCAGATGGCCGGTGAGTGAGGCCTGGATCGCAATTTGCGCGGTCTCGAAGTCACGGATCTCGCCGATCACAATGACGTCTGGGTCCTGCCGCAGGATGGCACGCAGTGCATTGGCAAAGTTCAGGTCGATCTTGGCGTTGACCTGGGTCTGCCCGACACCGGCCAGTTCGTATTCGATGGGGTCTTCCACCGTCATGATGTTCTGGCGGCGCGTATCAAGCTTTTGCAGCGCGCCATACAACGTGGTGGTTTTGCCTGAGCCGGTAGGACCCGTCACCAAAATAATGCCGTGTGGCTGGGCCACCAGACGTTCAAAACGCTGCAGCACATCGCCCTGCATGCCCACCGACTCCAGACTCAGCTTGCCGCCGCTCTTGTCCAGCAGGCGCAACACGGCGCGTTCGCCATGCGCGCTGGGCAAGGTGCTGACCCGCACGTCGACACCGCGAGTGCCGATGCGCAGCGAGATGCGGCCGTCCTGCGGCAGGCGTTTTTCCG
>CAZMXB010000043.1:23268-24827 GCA_964569855.1 uncultured Rhodoferax sp. | reverse complement strand
GTTTGGGGCAGTGGCCCGCGCCTCATGGTGTCAAACGCCCACAAATCGGCGGGGACCACTGCCCCAAACTCTGCGGGAACGTGGGCGTGCAATTCGGATGGTTGACAACGGTTTCTGGGTAGCGGTCATTCGACGGCCTGATCCCGCGGTGCTATAGTTTTTTTGGGCTTGACCGTCGCTGCAAATTCGACAATCAGCGACGGCGCTAACTTTTCTTGTTTTCACCCACAGGGAGACCCAAATGAAACGAGTCACAGGCATCGGCGGTATCTTTTTCAACGCCAAGGATCCGATGGCGCTGTGCGCCTGGTACAAACAGCATCTGGGCATCGATGTTCAAGAATGGGGTGGTGCTGCGTTCACGTGGGCGGATGCCGAGGGCAACCCGACGAAGGGAACGACGATCTGGTCAGTTGGTGCGGCTGATGGCAAGCACTTTGCCCCCAGCACATCGACTTTCATGGTCAACTACCGTGTGGAAGACCTTGTTTCACTGCTGCAGGCACTACGGGATGAAGGATGCAACGTGCTCGAGAAAACGGACGACTCCGAATACGGCAAGTTTGGCTGGGTAATGGACCCTGAAGGCAACAAGGTCGAACTCTGGCAGCCGCCTGCAGGCCAGTAACCCTGCAGCTCAAGGAATGTTATGAACACGCTGCCAAGTCGCACCAAAGAAAATCCGTGGAATCTGAAGACGCCGTTAGGCACGTCCGGGTACACGATGCACACCGATGAGAAGGACGGAACGGTAGAGGCCTGGGGACGCTCTGAAGCGAACCCGGTCGGTGGCTGGTACGGCCTGAAGAACGGCCTGCGCTGGCGTTTCGGAGTCTATATACCTGCGCTCATGGAGGAGCTCGGGTTATGCGAGCTGGAGCACAACCCGAAGAACAATAGAATGCGCTCCAAGTGAGCGATGGGACACCGAATCAGCTGCGCAACGGCTTCCCATCGCCTCTGACAACACCCACCGTGGGTGTCCGCAGTGCCCGGTTTCCTTGGGCGTTTTAAACAAAATAGCCTCCTAGCCCTCGTATATATTGGGTTATTAGCTACTCATTCGATAGCAATTGCCAACATGCAAACTTTAGAATTCGCCCCCGGCCTGGTCCTGCGAAACTGCAAACCCGACCTCAAACTGTCCGATTTCAAACTCATCGCCTTTGACATGGACTCGACCCTGATCAACATCGAGTGTGTGGATGAAATTGCCGATGCTGCCGGGCGCAAGGCGGAGGTGGCGGCCATCACCGAGGCCGCCATGCGCGGTGAAATCACCGACTACAAGGAAAGCCTGCGCCAGCGCGTGGCCCTGCTCAAGGGCGTGACCGTGGCGCATCTGGAAGAGGTCTACACCCGCCGCCTGCAGCTCAACCCCGGCGCGGCTGAGCTGGTAACTGCCTGCAAGAAAGCGGGTCTCAAGGTGCTGCTGGTGTCTGGCGGTTTCACGTTCTTCACCGACCGCATCAAGGATCGCCTGGGCATCGACTTTGCCCGCTCCAACGTGCTGGAAGTGGAAAGCGGCCCGACCTGTGGCACGCTCACCGGTCGCATGG
>CAZMXB010000043.1:0-23258 GCA_964569855.1 uncultured Rhodoferax sp. | reverse complement strand
AAGTGGCAACGTTGCTGGGGCTGGAGCCATCGCAATGCATCGCCATGGGTGACGGTGCCAATGACTTGCCGATGATGGGCGTGGCTGGCTTGTCGGTGGCCTACCACGCCAAACCCAGGGTGCGGGAGCAGGCCATGGTGTCGATTGAATCCGGCGGCCTGGACCGGTTACTGGAGGTCGTTCGACCGACCGAAGCCAGTTGAGAGCAACTGCAGGACCGCGTAGCGACAATCGCCTCACCAACCTAGCCACACCACCCATCAGCGAGTAATGTGATTCAGGCCTCGGCCAACTGGCGCAGCGCCTGCTCAAACACCTCGGGCGGCTGCCCACCGGAGATCAGGTGGCGGTCGTTGATGACCACGGCCGGCACGGAATGGATGCCCTGCTGCAGGTAAAACTCTTCCTGCTTGCGCACATCGGACGCAAACTCATCCGTCGCCAGAATCCCGGATGCGCGCTGCGTGTCCAGGCCCACCTCACCCGCCAGCCGCACCAGCACTTCATGGTTGCTGGGGTCTTCACCATCCGTGAAATAGGCCTTGAGCAGGGCCTTCTTCAGGGCCAGTTGATGCCCCTCGGTTTCTGCCCAGTGCAACAGACGGTGGGCATCGAAGGTGTTGTAGATCCGCGAGCGTTTGTCCAGGTTGAAAACAAACCCCAGTTCAGCCCCCCGTGCGCGTATGGTTTCCCGAATGGCTGCGGCCTGCTCCGGCGTCGAGCCATACTTGCGAGCCAGATGTTCGGTCGTGTCTTCACCTTGGGGAGCCATCTGCGGGTTCAGCTCGAACGGTTGAAACCGGATATCGACCTGAACACCGGGGCCTACACGGTCCAATGCAGTCTGCAGGGACGCCAGTCCCACCGCACACCAGGGGCAGGAAACATCGGACACAAAATCAATCTTCAGCTTCTTGGTCATGCTCAATCCTTTACGTGATCACGGTATATGGGGCCAGTCTGACCGATTTCACCAGTTTAGGTGTGTGCAAGCTCTGGAAAAGCCTCCCGGGGCGTGGTTACCCTTCGATATTTCTGTGTTGCAGGGCTGACGTCCGCCGTCTGGCCGACAATAGCCCATGCCATTTCTTTCCCTCGGTTTATTGCCTGCCCTTGCGCAGGCAGCCCACGCACTGGGGTTTGTCGACCCCACCCCGATCCAGACCGGCGCCATTCCGGTTATTTTGCGCGGTGCCGATGTGGTGGGTTCCGCACAAACCGGTTCCGGCAAAACGGCCGCGTTTGCCTTGCCCCTGTTGCAGCGCCTGCAGGAGATGCCGCCCGAGAACCGCCACCAGTATGGGCGCGCGGTACGGTCACTGATTGTGGTGCCGACCCGGGAGTTGGCGGCGCAGGTGGGTGACGTGGTGCGCAGCCTGGCGCAGGCGCTGCCGCAGCGCCCCAAGGTGGTGGTGGCTTCCGGAGGGGTTTCGATCAACCCCCAAATGCTGGCTTTGCGGGGCGGCGCCGATGTGCTGGTTGCCACTCCCGGGCGCTTGCTCGACCTGGCTGGTCAAAATGCCGTGCAATTGGCTACTGTGCGCCTGCTGGTCCTTGACGAGGCAGACCGCCTGCTGGACCTTGGTTTTGCCGAGGAATTGGCGCGTGTGATGACCCTCCTGCCACCACAACGCCAGAATCTGTTTTTCTCGGCTACTTTTCCACCCGAAGTGCGTGTGCTGGCGGATCGGTTGCTGCGCGACCCCGTCGACATTACTGTGCCGGTCGAAGCACAAGAACAACCGGAAATCACCCAGCGGGCCATCGCGGTCGATGCCAGCAAACGCACCCAGTTGCTGCGACACCTGATCAAAAGCCAGGGTTGGAAGCGGGTACTGGTGTTTGTGGCAACCAAATATGCGGCTGAACTGGTGGCCGAGAAGCTCTACAAAGCCAGGATCTTTGCCACGGCCTTCCACGGTGACCTGAGCCAAGGTGCGCGCAAGCAGGTGTTGGCGGAGTTCAAGGACGAGCAATGGGAAGTGGTCATCACAACGGATCTGGCATCGCGCGGCATTGATATTGCCAAACTCCCCGTGGTCGTCAACTTCGACCTGCCCCGCTCCGCCGTGGACTATGTGCACCGCATCGGGCGCACCGGGCGCGCTGGTGAACCCGGCCTGGCCGTGAGTTTTGTCAGCGCCGACACCGAAGCCCATTTCCGTCTGATTGCAAAACGCCAGGGCTTGCCCGTTGTGCTGGAGCAGATCGAGGGTTTCGAGCCAACCGATGTCGCCACCCCTATCGCGCCGCCCGTGGCCGACGACAAAGGTGGCATCAAAGGCAAACGGCCGAGCAAGAAAGACAAACTGCGGGCCGCTGCAGCCCAATCCAAACCAACAGCCTGACGCCGCCAGACAAGCGGGCCAGTCGGGTCTGTTTGCAGGCTTGTTCAGGGTTTGAGGGTTGCCGCCTTGCGGTCTTGCGCCACCTTTTGCGCACTGGGCCGCTCACCAATCATCTTGATATAGGGCTTGTAGTCAACACCGGCTGAAATCAGCATGTCCTCACCGTAAACGGCCTTGGTTGCCATGCCGACCAAGGGCAGGCTGCAATACGCCGCGCAGTCCGCCAGTGTGAAGCTGTCGCCTGCCACATAGGGGGAAAATTTCAGCAACCGTTTGACAGCCGCAATATTTTTCTCAAGCTGTTTTCGAACCCGGGCCTGGGTGTTTTCGCTGACCGTGCCGCCAAAAAAGGCCTGGGCGTACAACTCGCGCGCCACCAGTTCCAGGTGCAGTTCGATAAAAGTCGACAGTTCCCGCACCTTGGCGGCAGCAAACGGATCGGCAGGCATCAGCGGTGGATTCGGGTAGGCCGCCTCGATGTATTCCAGAATGGCTTCACTTTCACACAAACTGCCCTGTGGTGTGCGGATGTAGGGAATTTTGCCCAGTGGTGAACACGACAACACCTCTTCGTCCGTGCGACCGGTTTTGACATGTTCTTCGACAAACGGCGCATTCTTCTCCAGGAGAGCAAGCTTGACCTTGTTGTAGTAATTGGAAACGGCAAATCCACACAGCGTCAACATAGAAAAATCTCCTCAGTAACAGTGAATACAGTGCGTCAGACCTGCTGCTCGCCTGCGGGTCGCGCCTGGCGATGACCATGTGAAGCCAGTATCTCCACATAAAACTGCTCGCCGCCTGTGTTGGCAATGCCGTCGATCAGCTCCGTCAGCGTGGCAAAGTGGACCACAACGGCCTGCGCCTCGGTAGCACCAAAGCGACAATCAAAATCCCAAAAATCAACCCCTTCAGGCAGCGCGCGGCGGCGTTCACGCTTGACGTATTTGCGTATTTCATGCTTGACCGCTTCGATTACGCGGTCACGGTTCTTGCCTTCGATATTCAGTTTGAATGTTTTTTTCATTCAGCGATTATGCTTTGGCAGCCAAAAATGCCGCGTTAGCGGGCACACTCCTGCCCCATGCACACCACCCGTCCTACGCCGAGCAAAGAACAAATTGCCCTCCTCGCCCCTTTCGAGCGGCTGGCTTTGCCGCACATCACGCTGGTGTCCACGGCACAGGAGGCCAGCCGGGCCTGTGACGAATTGGCGCGGGCTAGGGTGTTAGGTTTTGATACGGAGTCGAAACCCACGTTCGTGAAGGAGCAGGTATCGGAAGGACCACACATCGTGCAACTGTCGACTGCCGACAGGGCGTGGGTCTTTCAGTTGCACGATTTGCAGTGCCGGGCGTTGGTGGCGCAATTGCTGGCCGACGACGGCGTCGTCAAAGCCGGCTTCGGCCTTGGAGATGACCGGCGCCGCATCATTGCCAAATTGGGCGTGGAACCCGCCGCCGTGCTTGAACTCAACACGATTTTCCGGGAACGCGGCTACCGCAAGGACATGGGCGTCAAGGGCGCTGTGGCTGTTTTGTTCGGCCAACGCTTTATCAAGTCCAAAAAGGTGGCAACATCCAACTGGGCTGCGGCGCAGCTGACCGAAGCCCAATTGGTTTATGCTGCCAACGATGCCTATGCGGCCCTGCGCGTCTATCAGGCACTAAAGATCGACTGACTGGTCCTGCCGTCTATCCCCTGTGCAATCCGTCGGCGACGCCGTTTCAGCAGTCTGTCGCAAACCGGTTTCAATCGTGCATCGTGACCACTACATTTCTCCCATCAGGCCGCTGTGGCTCTGGATAGGAGAGAAAAATGTTCACAACCCGCAAATCACACTTCACCGAATTCGCCTTTGCCGTATTGATGACAATTGCAGTCAACGGCGCCGTGTTGTGGTCTTTCGACAGCGTGGCCCAGGACGCCTCTCAAATCGCCGCCAACGCAGCACAAACCAGGGTGTCTCTGGGCAAAGTCACCATCATCGCGAACCGTAGCTGACGCCATGCAGACCCTGCTCTTGCTCGTCGGCTGGTGCATCCTTTTTGTGCTGTGCTGGCCGCTGGCCTTGTTGGCCCTGGTCGCCTGGCCCCTCGTTTGGCTGCTGTCGATTCCGCTGGCTCTGATTGGCATTGGCGTGGGGGCCGTTTTTGCATTGATCAAGGCCCTGCTTTTTCTGCCGGCACGCCTGCTCGGGTACCGCGGATGACCAAATGCTGAAAACGCACTGCACGCATTGACTGCATGCTCCCCCTTTGACGGGGTGTTGGCCAAGTGATGAACCCATAGTGCAGTTGCTATCATAGCTATAGCATTCTGTGCAATATTCACGAGGGCTAGCCGCCTATTTTTCTTAAAACGCCAAGGACCCGGGTGCCGACCTCTTTCATGATCTCGTCGGCGCCGCCTTAGATGCGGGCCAAGCGGGAGTCGGCAAAGCCGCGGGTAATGGGGTATTCCCACATGTAACCGTAACCGCCAAGTAGCGGTACACACTCCCGGTGCCGGTTTTGCGCTCACCGAATTCGTGAAAACCGTGGTTCGCCAACACCAACCGGTCTGCCGGCCAGACCGCCAAGTCCGGGGATTCAGGGCTAGGGCAAACACCAACATACAGTAATGTATGGAAGAACTAGACTAAATGTTCAATTGGAGACCCTGTCATGAGAATCCCAGCCTCGCACCACACCCTCTTTAAAGTCACCACTTGCATGTCCCTGCTTGCTGCAGCAGCGGGCGCCAGCGCCAGTGAAGGATACAAGTCACGGCAGTCACCCATTGGCGCCTTTGGCGGAGAAATAGCCGCCGCAGCGGACAACCCCGGCTTCTTTGGCACGGCGATCACCACGTACGTCCATATCTACAAGATTGCCGATGACAGTGGCAATGATGTAGGCGTGGCGGCGCGCACTGTGCCACTGCCCACCAATTCCAAGGCCGGACTGCCAATTGCCGATGGCACTTACGCGCTCAACGTGGCACCGGGCAGCATCAGATTCGACCAGGCGCAAACCCAGATCAACCTGATCGGCGGGTACATGACAGAAGACACCTATGCAGGTGGCCGACTGGCGTTTGCGGCCAACGTACCGTTGATATCCATCAACCGCACATTCTTTGCGTCACAACCGGCAGGCACCGTATCACCGCCACCGGGTGCCGCATTGCCACCGCAGGTACTGGGAGCCATTACCACGATCGCCAATACGGCGAACTACACCGTACAGTCCGCCTTGATTGCGCGCAATACGAGCGAGAACCTTAGCGTCACTGGCATTGGGGATACGGAATTAACGGCTGCATGGGTGCGCCACGAAAACCGCCTGAAGGTTGCAGCCGGCGTATCACTGTTTGTGCCCACCGGCGCGTATGACAAGACGCGCGGTCCCAATCCTGGGTTCGGCAACTTCTATACGCTGCGTCCTGGGGTCGCGCTGACGTATTCACTCAACCCCAACCACAGCGATACCAATTGGGATTCCGGTGTTACCGTGGCTGGGCGTCTGTCGTATGGCATCAACTCTTCGAACCTGGAGACCGACTATCGCAGCGGTGACTTTGTTTACACGGAGGCAGCACTTGCCAAGGTGACCGGCAATTGGGCCTTTGGGGCAAACCTGTTGGCCATCCAGCAGGTCACGGACGATTCCGGGTCGGGGGCAACCTCAGGTGGCAACCGGTACAAGAACTACGGCTTTGGTCCTTTCCTGTCATACAAACTCCCGGGCAAAGATGCAGGATTCAATCTGCATTTCAGCCGCAACTTTGGCAGCCAGAACGCCCTGGTCTCCGAATCCTTGCAATTGCGAATCATCAAGGCCTGGTAGCCGACATCCCGTGCACCAGATGCTTGGCAATAATCGACTTCAAATAGTTCGAAACCTTGACACTGGCCGACGGGCGGTTAAGCGCCTCATGGCTTCCCACCACAGCAAGGTAGAACAACGCGGATAGCTCACGCGCCGCTGCGTCATCGTGTACCAACTGCAGATAGTGGTTGTAAACCAGTTGCAGGCGTGCACGGTCCACGCTTTCAAGCAAGGCTGCTACCGTGCTGTCTTTGCTTGCCAGACTGCGCAGCGCCTGCTCAAAACGGTCGTGTTCCCGGTCTTTGACCGAATGGGCAATGGCGCCGTCGAGTATGTGCAAGATGCTGCCAACCGGGTCGCGCTGCCCATTCGCTACCTCGCCCTTGTCAGACGCAACGGTACGCTGATACCAGCGATCAATCAAAGCGCTGATGAGTTCGGCATGGTCGGCAAAGTGCCAATAGAAACTGCCGCGGGTTACGCCAAGCGACTGGGCCAGAGTCAGAACACGGACCGCGCCAATTCCTCCGTCAATGGCCACCCGAAAAGCAGCGTCGAGCCAGTCATCACGCGTCAGTCGCGCACCGGTTGGTGACTGGGTTGCCGGCGCTTTTACACCCGTCAGGGCATGCGGTGGAGACTGGTTTTTGCGGGAGGCCATTGACGGAATTTTACGATGCATCCGCCGGGTGCTGTGCCGCATGAGAATCTGAACAGACCAAGATTAAATGGCGCATCAAAGCTAGGTAGTGACCCTATGGCATACAAGCTAAAGCCTTGAATTAATTACTATTTCTCCAGCCCTTCGCGCTCAGTCGAACGCGTCAGCGAACCTGAAACATAAACGTGAACTTATTTCATAAACTTGCGGTTCAATTTGTCAACCACAGACCACCCATGCAGACGACCAGAAAAGTGTTGGCAGCTTCCGTTGCAATGGCATGGTGTGCGGGCATTCTGTCGGCACACGCGACGCCTGTTGCATCGAAGGCACCGCTCGATGCGGCGGTGCGCCCCAACATTGTGCTGCTGGTAGCAGACGACTGGGGGTTCAGCGATGTGGGCGCGTTTGGCGGAGAGATCGCAACGCCCCACATTGATGCGCTGGCGCAGCGTGGTACCCGATTCACCAACTTCCATGCCGCTGCGTCCTGCTCCCCAACGCGCTCCATGCTGCTCACCGGCGTGGACAATCACCGCAACGGCGTTGGCAATCTGCGCGAAGCCATGCCGCGCGAGCACCTGGGCAAGCCTGGTTATCTGGGCTCACTGTCACAAAACGTGGTAACGGTCGCTACTTTGCTCCAGGACAGCGGCTACCGCACCTACATCACCGGCAAATGGAATGTGGGATCCGAGCCGCACAACCTGCCCAACCGCCGCGGATTTGACCGTTCCATCATCCAGGGCGACACCGGCTCAGACAACTGGGTACCCACACAGCGCTACCTGCCTCACTCCGCCACCGTGGAGTGGTTTGAAGATGGCAAGCCCGCCGCCATGCCTGCCGAATACTACTCGTCCACCTACTTTGTGGACCGAATGATTGGCTATCTGAAAGCGGGCGAGGTGGCAGACAAAAACAAACCATTCTTCGCCTACCTCGGTTTTCAGGCCAACCATGTTCCGATTCAGGCACCCAAGTCGTTTGTTGACAAATACCGCGGCAAATACAAGGATGGCTGGGACGCCCTGCGTGAACAACGGCGCATGAGCGCAGCCGCCTTGGGGCTCATTGCGCAGGACACCCGGATGGTACGCATGGGCACCACCGGCGACTGGAACGCGCTGAGCGAAAAAGACAAGCTGTACCAACAGCGCGAAATGGAGATCTACGCGGCCATGGCGGATGCCATGGACCATGAGGTCGGTCGGCTCATTGACCACCTCAAGTCCAGTGGCCAGTTCGACAACACGGTGTTTGTGTTCCTGTCGGACAACGGCGCCGAGGGTAGCGACTACAGGGACGCACAACCCTGGCTGTGGACCCAATACTCCCAGGACATCGATCGCTTGGGTGGCAAGGGCGCCTATGGCATTCCGGGACCGAGTTGGGCCAGCGCGTCAGTATCACCACTGACCGGCTACAAGTTTTACGCTTCCGAAGGCGGCATCCGCGTACCCATGGTCATTGCAGGTGTTGCAGGCGGTCGCAGTAACCAGATTGCAAAGGCACTGACCCATGTAACCGACATCCCGCCCACCCTTTTGGAAATCGCAGCCGTGCCCTTGCCTGGAACGCAATACCGTGGCCAGGTAATTGAGCCCATTATGGGAAAAAGCCTGGTTTCGTTGGTCAAAGGTGAGTCCGGCAGTGTGCGGACTCCGGATGAGCCGTTGGGCTACGAACTGTCGGGCAACAAGGCTTTGTTCAAAGGTGATCTCAAGCTCTCGCGCAATGACCCACCGGTGGGAGACGGGCTTTGGCACCTGTACGACGTGCAAAAGGACCCGGGGGAAACGCATGACCTGCAAAGCGTGATGCCGGATCGTTTCGCAATGATGCAGCAGGACTATCTGGCCTATGAAAAGGCGCACGGCGTTTTGCCCATGCCAGAGGGGTACACACCGACCCGGGCCGTGTTGATCAACGGCATCTATAACTACTGGCTGCCAACCTACGGACCTGCCGGTCTGGTTCTTGGCGCGCTACTCGCATCCATTGTGGCGCTATCAAAAAGGAAGCGCACTGCGCTTATTTCATGAGGGCTAGCGGCTATTTTTCATCACCATGGCCGGCTGAAGACGGTGGGCCGCAGCGACTGCAGACCGCTATGGCCGGGCGTGGCGCTGCAACAGGCTTGGCTCTGCAACCGGGCGAGCGGCTGCAATGTGTCACGCGCAACACGCTGATGTCCACCATGACCGTTTTGGGTGCGCCGGGCGAGGTCTACCTGATGCTGCACTCGGCCCTGCGTGCGCAGATCGGGTTGCCGACCACCGCGTGTGTTGAAAAAATTGATCCGATCAGCCTGAAAACCATCGCGCGTTCACCGCGCCTGGCTGGTGGTCCCATGTGGCCCGGTGGCATGGCAGTACATCGCAATGGCGATCTGTACCTGGTCTACGGACGCTATCTGCACCGCATGAACCGCGATTGCGAGCCCCTGGCCCAATTGCTGCTGCCTATCGATGCGCCCTATAACTCGTTTGTCGTGCTGGACAACGGCCTCATCGTCACCAAGAACCTGTCCGACACTTTACCCGCAGTGCTGACCGTGATCGACCCCGATACGGTCACGCGCGCTTGCAACGATGTGGACTGCCCAGAACCCTCGATTGCACGCTTGAGCGCCATGGGCAACACGGTTTACGTGGTGGGGATCCGCTCGATCTTTCGCTACCACTGGTCGGATGCAAACGCGGCGCTGGAGTTTGATACCACCTGGCGCTTTGACTATCTCGGTAACAGCATGCAGACCTATGGCTGGGACGTGGTCCTGGACGGACAGCACGCCTGGTTCATGGACAACGGCAAACACCGCTACCAGTTCCGGATGGTGGGCGCTGGTGTCAGCCCTACACCGAATCGGCTCATCCGGGTGTCGCTCCAGGATTGTGCAGACCACCACATGCTGGACATATGCGGTATTCGGGGTGGCAGTGTGACCAACCCGCCGGTCTATGACCTGCAGCGCAGAATCGTGGTGGGCTATGACTCGGCCAATTGCCACTTGCGCGCATGGCGTTTTGACACAGCAACCCGCGCCCTCGAACCCTTGTGGCACAAAACGGATTTTGGGTGTGCGAGCCACATGGTGTTGTATCCGCAGACCGGTGAACTTGTCACCAACGACTACCGCCGTTTGGGCGAGGAAGTGGTCGTGTTGGACATTGCGACTGGCGCAGAACGTGGGCGCGTGCGCACGGGTGGTGTCATGCAAGGCGTCGTATTCCCCAGTGTGGGTTGGGGGCGGGACCTGTACTGGAGTTCGATGGGACGCCTGGCACGGGTATTTGTGAATTAAGGTCAAGGAACACTCTTCCATGCAACGCAAGACACGCTGGATTCTTGGCACGCTGCTCACTGTGGTGGCCTGTGCTGTACTGGTCTGGGCGTTTCAACGCCCCATCGCCACGGCCTTGCTGACACAAATCGTCAACAAGAATGTCGGTCGCAATATCATCCCGGAACTGCCCGACGGCTTGCACCTAGCGCTGTGCGGAACCGGCTCGCCATTCCCCGACCCGTCCCGTGCGGGTCCCTGCTCGGCCATCATCGCAGGCGACCGGCTGTTCATCATCGACACTGGAGAAGGCAGCGCCCGCACCTTGGGCTACATGGGCATTCCGGCAGCGAAGATTGAAGCGATCTTTTTGACGCACTTTCACTCGGATCACATCGATGGCATTGGCCCGTTCCTCTTGCAGCGCTGGGGCGTTGGAACCTTTGAAACCCCCACACCTGTGTATGGCCCCACCGGCGTCGATCAGGTCGTGGACGGGTTTCGTGCGGCGTATGTGCTCGACTTCGGCTACCGGGTCGCTCACCATTCGCCCAAGATCATGCCGCCCGGTGGTAGTGGTGGCAAAGGCATGCCCTTCGCATTGCCCCCCGTCGGGCAGGGCGACCAGATCGTTTTGCTGGACGACAAGGGGCTCAAAGTAACGGCATTTCGTGTGGACCATGCGCCCATCGATCCGGCAGTGGGCTACCGCTTTGACTACAAGGGGCGCTCCGTCGTCATTACCGGTGACACCAAGAAGACCCCAAGCGTGCAAGCCATAGCCCAAGGTGTCGACATTCTGGTGCATGAGGCCCTGCAACCCAAGCTGGTCAAACTTCTGGAAACCGGCTTCGCCAATCAAAACATGGGCAACATGTCACAGGTCATGCGGGACATTCTGAACTACCACACTACGCCCGAAGAAGCCGCTGCCCAGGCGGCCGCGGCCGGTGCCAAGGAACTGGTTCTGAACCATATTGTTCCGCCGCTGCCATTGCGTTTCGCCTACCCCGCGTTTCTGGGTGATGCAGCTTCGTTTTACGACAAACCCATTACCGTAGGAGAGGACGGCATGTTTTTCAGCCTGCCTGCCAACTCCACAGTCATCGAACACAAAAGGCTGTACTGACATGCGCACACTTCAAGGCAAATCGGTCGTCATCACGGGTGCCGCCTCGGGTATCGGAGAAGCTCTCGCGCACGCCAGCGCCGCCCGCGGAGCGCGCTTGCTGCTTGCCGATATCGATCCGACAGGGCTGGAGCGGGTTGTCTCGGCCTTAAAGGCCAAGGGCGTCGATTGTTCGGGTCTGGTAACGGACACTGGCAACGAGGCGGCCATTTATGCCCTCGCACAGGAAGCCCAAACCCGACTCGGCGGCGCCGATGTGCTGATCAACAATGCGGGCGTGGGCCTGATGGCGCCCATCGAAAAACTGCGTACCACCGATGCACAGTGGCTCATGAACATCAACTTCTGGGGTGTGGTGCACGGCTGCCGGACCTTCATCCCCCAAATGCGCCAGCGCCCCGATTCCGTGCTGGTGAATATCTCCAGCATTTTCGCCATGGTGTCGATTCCAACGCAGGGTATCTACAACGCCAGCAAAGCGGCGGTGCGCGGCTTCAGCGATGCGCTGCGAGAAGAACTCCGGGGCTCGGGTCTGGATGTGTTGTGTGTGCACCCCGGAGGCATCAAGACCAATATCGCCAACAGCGCACGTATCACCGATGTATCGATGGTGGCCGACTCCGACCAGGAAATGCGCGATAACTTCACCAAGCTGGCACGCACGACGCCGCAGCAGGCGGCGGACGTCATCCTGCACGCGATCGAGTCCCGCAAGACCCGTGTGCTCATCGGGGCCGATGCCAGGTTCATGGACTGGATGTTTCGCCTATTTCCGTCCCATGCTTCGCATTGGCTGAGCAACTTAGGGCAATGGATGCGTCGCAGAAACGCAGCGAAGGCCGGTTCCACGTCAACCCAGAACAAAACCCCATGAACTCGCTACCTCCCATCGACAAGGCGCGCGTGCTGCGCACGCCGGAAGAACGTTTTTCGCGAATCGCCGACTTCCCCTACCTGCCCAAGTATGTGGAGGTGGGAGGCCTGCGCATCGCCTACATCGACGAAGGCCCGCGCGATGCGGCGCCGATTCTGCTGATGCATGGCGAACCCACCTGGTCTTATCTGTACCGGAAGATGATTCCCGGCCTGCTGGCTGCAGGGCACCGCGTCATCGCGCCGGATCTGGTGGGCTTTGGCCGCTCCGACAAACCCACCTCCACAAAGGACTTTTCTTATGCCAACCATGTGGCCTGGATGGTTGCCTGGATGGAGACGGTGGACATCCAAAATGCCACGCTGTTCTGCCAGGATTGGGGCTCCCTTATTGGACTGCGCATGGTGACCCATAGCCCCGATCGCTTTGCCCGTGTGGTGCTGGCCAATGGGGGTCTGCCGACTGGCGCACAAGGCGTCGTGCCCAAAGCTTTCAGGATCTGGCGGGCATTTGCGCGTTTCAGTCCGTGGTTCCCGATTGGGCGCATAGTCAACTCGGGATGCGCACAGAAACTGAGTTCGCAAGAGATCGCGGCCTACGACGCGCCCTTCCCTTCCACAAAATATGAAGTTGCGGCACGTCTTTTTCCCACCTTTGTGCCCACCACGCCAACAGATCCCGAGCGCGCGGCCAACGAGCAGGCATGGGAGGTTCTGAAGCAATGGCACAAACCATTTCTGACCCTCTTCAGCAGCCGCGACCCGGTCACCCGTGGTGGGGAAAAGATATTTCTGAAACTGGTGCCCGGAGCGGCAAACCAGCCCCATGCCACCACGCGCGGAGCCGGGCACTTTTTGCAGGAAGACAAGGGGCCTGAGTTGGCCAAGGCCATCACGGACTTCATCGCGTCAACACCCACTTGAACCTGAACTACCACTCATCAGGGATTAACCACATGAACGCATTTTTCAAGGCACTTTGCCTGGGCACGTACGCACTGGCGCTCGCCGTGCCCTTCGTTACGATTCCTCTTGCTGCAGGTCCTTATCTGCAAAAATTGGCGCTGATCTTGTTGGCCGCCCATATTCTGGAGTTGCCCATTGCCTACCGGTACCTCAAGCTGTACAAGGGACCGTTCATCGACAGCGTGGCGCTGTCGCTGCTGTATGGCCTGTTGCATTGGCAGCCTCTGGCAAAGGCCAGCAAGCAAACCGCCCCCCGTTGAGCATGCAAAACCCGCGCGCTCCCGGCAGGTGGCAACGGATCGGCATCGGATTTTCCCTGTACGCGATGGCGGTCGCTATGGGTATTGGCTCAGCCTGGTGGGTACTGAAGAAGGCCCCTTGGATGATGCAAACCGTACAAGTCGGTGCATGGAGGGGTAACCTGCTGGCGGGCAGTCCGGACGCAGACCTGTACACCCGCGCCACCATCGCCCTCAATGCCCTGTTGGCCCTGGGACGCGACGAAACCATGTACTTCATCGCATCGCAGGATGATGCCGGGCATCCGCTGCGTTCCAGTTGCAGTTACCGCGTTGAAGGGGTTCCACCCAAGGCCAGATGGTGGAGCGTCACGGCCTATGCAGACGACATGTTCCTGTTCGATGCACCCAACAAACACTACAGCCTGAACGGCACCACCGCACGACTCGATGCCAACGGCCGCTTTGCGTTCACAACCGGTCCACAGGAACAGTCGGGGACCCACTGGCTGCCGACACCCGGCAACCGCGGAATGGTCTTGACACTGCGCCTGTACAACCCTGAACCGGAACTGCAGGCGTCGCCTGCTTCCCTCAACCCACCCACAATCCGGGCATTGGGGGCGTGCGCATGAAACGCCTGACGGATCGCAATCGCCTATGGTTTTATCGCGTTCTTACGCTTATCACAACCGCGATATTGGTGCATCTCGCAGCGGTCTGGGCCGCACCACGGCTGATCATGCAGGTGCTGATGCACGGACCCATGGCGCAATCGATGAACATGCAAAATCAGGCCGCGTTTCCCCCACCAGTGACAGCAGCGTCGCGCACCGTGGTCATGCCCAGTCCGGATCTGCTGTATTCAGTGTGCGTGTTTGACCTGACGGCAGGGCCCGTGCGCATATCGGCCAACCCGCAACTGAAGTCATACTGGTCCATCGCACTCTACGCGGCCAACAGCGACAATTTTTTTGTCATCAACGACCGCAAAATGGACGGTCAAGCGGTGGATCTTTGGCTTGTTTCTGAGACTGGCACTTCTGATGCCAGACCAATACCCTTCACGATTCCTGCGGGTGCACAGGTCGTGGTGTCACCCTCCAAAACAGGCTTTTTGCTGATGCGCGTCTTGACGGGCGACTATGAGGCTGAAAAGCATCGGATTGAACCCGCACGCCGCACCCTGGCCTGCACTTCTGCATAGGAAAAGAACGATGTTGGCAAGACTTTTACGCCGCTTGATTTTGACGCAAATTGCTGCGGGTTTGATCGTCGGCTACTTCGTCAGCCGGGCTCTGGGTTGGCCGATATGGATCATGTACCTCAGTGGCGCTGCCTTTCCCTTTGTCACCATGTTTGCCGTAGACACCATTTCCGCCTTGGTCTCCCGAAACCGTGACGAGCCTGCCGGCCATTGGTGGCGCTCCCTCTTTGGTGAATTCGGGGCTGGCATCCGGGTTTTTATCGTCCGCCAGCCCTGGACCACGCATGCACCTACGCTGCTTGCGGCGACGGGTACCAGCAAAAAGGTACCCGTGGTTTTGGTGCATGGTTACCTGTGCAACCACCGCATTTGGGACGACATGGCTGCAGTGTTGCGGGCACAGGGGCATGATGTTTTTGCCGTCAATCTGGAGCCTCTCTTTTGTTCCATTGATGCGTACCCCCCCATCATCGAACGCGCGGTCGCTGAACTGATTCGCCATTCCGGTTTTCAGCAGGTCGCATTGGTGGGCCACAGCATGGGCGGACTTGCGATCCGGGCCTGGGTACGCGCGTGTGGCTCTGAGCGTGTGGCGCGCATCATCACATTGGGAACGCCACATGCCGGCACCAGGATTGCGAAGACCACGCCAACAGCCAACGCAAAGCAAATGCGCTGGCGCAGCGACTGGCTGCAAGACCTGGCCGCCATTGAGACCGAAGCTGTGCGGGCACTCATGTTGATTGGCCTGACACCCCAGGACAACATCGTCTTCAATCAAAGAGACCAAGTGCTTGAGGGAACTTCACCCGTCATCTTCGAAGGCATTGGACACGTGCAAATGTGCCTGGAGCCAGCGGTGATCAGTTGGGTACAAGAACGGCTGGCCGAACTGGATCCGGCCCTGCCTGCAGCGTAAAGCAATAGCGAAGTATTGAGTCCATGTCCTTGATAAAAGCGTCGATGGGTCGCAGCGTAACCGCGCTGATCACCAGCCCCAAACTTCAACAATTTCGGCGCTGGGTATTTTCCATGGGGCGCAAACTATCTGGAAAAACCGCGACCGTGCATTATTTCCATCAGGCGGATGACCCCTATAGCCAACTGCTCGCGCGCTACCTGCCGCTCTTTCAATCGCGATACCGTGTTTCGATCGTGCGGCATGCTGTACCCCGGCCCGATTCGGCCGCTGCACCCGACCGCGCGCGGCTGACCGCATGGTCACAGCGGGATGTGGACCGCCTGGCTTCGGGGCTGGCGAGTCCGCCACCCCCTACAGCCGCTGCGGCCGAGGAAGCAGCCAGTCCAGCCGGGTTGGAACAAGGTGCCAAGTTGCGAAAAAGATTGGGCCACTACCTTGGTGCCACCCTGTATTTTGAAGGCGAGTGGTATTGGGGTGTGGACCGTTTGCATTATCTGGAGACTCGACTGAGGCAAGCGGGCTTGGCAGTCCATCCATCTGATGGGAATGTGCCTACGCCCGCCCTGGTGCCACCTCGCGCTCTGCAGTTCCATTCGCTGGGCGCAGGCACCGCACCGCCGCCGGTCATCCACTTTTACTGTTCGCTGCGCAGCCCTTACACCTACCTGGCAGCGCGCCAGGTTCGCCAACTGGCGGAACACTATGGGGCACAACTGCGACTGCGCTTTGTGCTGCCGATGGTGATGCGCGGGTTACCCGTGCCGCTGGAAAAACGCCTTTACATTTTGCGTGATGCCAAACGTGAAGCCACACGGTTGGGAATGGAATTCGGCATGGTCGTTGATCCTGTCGGGAAGCCCGTCGAACAGGGCCTGGCGCTCTTGCACGTAGCGATCAACAAGGGCAAAGGATCCGCTTTGCTGGAGTCCTTTCTGGAAGGCGTTTTTGCCCAGGGTGTCGACGCAGCAAGCTCTCACGGACTGGAGCACATTGCCAAACGTGCCGGGTTGACTGCTTCCGACATCGAATCGGCTCTGGTGGATGGGTCCTGGCGCAGCGTCGCAGAAGCCAATCGGACCGACATGCTGGCGCGTGGGATCTGGGGCGTGCCATCGTTTCGCGTCGATGACATGCCTGTACTATGGGGTCAGGACCGGCTGTGGATGCTGGAGCAAGACCTTATTGCCGTATTGCGCAGCAACACCACGGCTGCTCACCGTTAGTTGGACAATTGCAAACGGGCTTAGCCTACTTCTCGGTGAATCCAGGTTCACGCCGGGCCAGCATGAGCATGTAGCCGTCCACCAGATCCGCCATAGCCTGGGCGAACTGCGGCGAGGTGGTGTCCGGATCATCATTCCAGATGGCGGTCCGCAAGGCCCCCAAAAAAGACCGCGATAACACAAACATCTCGGTCGGGTTGAGCAAACGTTGCATCGTCAGCCCTTGCGTGCGCAATGACACGCTGGCCAGCATTTGACCCAGGAAGGTGTTGCGTCCTTCTATCATCCGCACATCGCGGCGGGACAACACCCATTCAATGATCGCGCGGTGGGCCGCCCGGCGCTGACTGAAAGCACCCACCATCATGTCCACCAGATCGCGCGTGGTTTGCTTTTTGCCCCGCGCCGCCGCATCACTGAACTCCGCCAGCAAAGTCTGCCTCTGCCGTTCACTCTCCAGTTCGACCAGCGCCATCATCACTGCGTCGATGTTTTCAAAGTACTGGTAGAGCGTGCCCACACCGTAGCCGGAACGCTCGGCCAGCGCAGCCACCTTGAATCCGTCCAGCCCCTCGGTTTCCAGAATCTGAACTGCACTCTCCAAAATTGCTTCCACCGTCTGCCGTGATCGGTCTTGCTGTGGGGCTCTAACGATTGATTTTATTGACGTTTTCTCAGTTTTTTTAGCCATGGCGACGGACCCCAAAAATATGAAACATTTAACTGAAACTATTTCATAAACTATAGACCAACCGCCCCCAAACGGGGGGTGCATTGGTTCGATATATTTCTGCGGAGGTGTGCCCATGACTGATCTGACGGTTCGCAGGCTCCTGATTGACCTCACCACCCCATTTGCTCAGCGGTGGAACGGTGGGGATGCGTTTCGCTCGGCATTTTTCAACGCCTTGTCGATGAGTTTCCCTGTCGGCGAGCAATATTTCATGGATTCGGTACGCGCCGGGTTAAAGGCTTTGCCTGAGGAAGAACGCAAGCGGTTGTCTACAGAAGTACAGGGCTTTGTCGGACAGGAAGCGACCCACCGGCGCATCCATGGCTTATTCAATGCCCGGCTGCAAGAACAAGGCTACACCAACGAACTGGAGCGTCGCGCTGCAATACGCCTGAAGGAAAACGCCCACCGCGACGTGCGCATCCACGTGGGCGCCACCGCCGCCACAGAACACCTGACGGCCATTTTTGCCGACTGGATGTTGAGCCACCCGGCTGCCCTGCAAGGCGCGGAACCCAGGCTGCAAACACTATGGCTCTGGCACAGCGCGGAAGAGTCAGAGCACCGCAGCACAGCCTTTGACATTTACAAGGCACTGCAGGGCAGTGAAGAATGGCGCATCAAGATATTCCGGTACATCACCGTTACGTTTCTGTCCGATGTGACACGCCAGACCGTGCGCAACCTTTGGCACGACGGCAGTCTGTTCAAGTGGAGCACCTGGCGCAGTGCCTACCAGCTGCTGCTTTCCAGGGATGGCATGTTCCGGGGCAACTACCATCTGTGGCGCGCCTACATGGCGCCAGACTTCCATCCGCGCCAACAGGATGGCTCCCTGTCAGTGCAATGGCTCGAAGCCAATTCCAACCAGTTCACCCCGGTTGGTCAATCCGCGTAAGACCTGGAACCCAATATGCTGCCAACCTGGATGATCTTCGCATTGCCGCTGGCGGCACTCTACATCGCGTTTCTGATTTGGTATGGGGGCAATGGCAAGCCCATGACTGCGGATGAAATCAGCACCGGTCTGCGGGAGTTGCAGGCTACCGACACGAGCGAACACGCAACGGCAGCCGTAGAAGATGTGCGTCAACTTCTGGCCAGTGATGACGGCAAGGAGTTCGTCATGCAGAATCTGGTGCGCTACCGGTCCAAAGCACTGTACCCGCCCGGCTACAACTTCAGCGACGACCCGCGTGAGGCCGACAAGCGCTACGGAAAATCCATCATCTGGCCCCTGCTGCGCAATGGCAATTTGCTGCTTTTCGTCGCGCGGCGCAGTGGCAATTTCTTTGTCCCCGAAGGCGCCGATAGCTGGCACTACGTTGCCATGGTGCGCTACCGCAGTCGCCGGGATTTTCTGAAGTTTGCTTTTGAAGCAAATCAGGCCGATAAATTTGTCCATAAGTGGGCGGCCATCGAAAAGACCCATGTGTTTCCGGTGAAGCCCATAGTGAGTCTGATCAGCGTGCGGTTGACCATGGGCCTGCTGTTGCTCTCCTTGGGACTGACTTTGAACTCCGCGCTCACATAGTCTGGCAAAGCCTTATGACATTGACTAGACGTCTGACCATTGCTGCCATTGCCATTGGTGTTCTGGCCATTGGTATCTATGCCAATCGTTTGTACATCCTCCAGTACTCGTTGGGCTGGTACACCGATTTCCGGCACCCACGCGACGCGAACAAGCCGGTGCCATGGGAGCAAGGGCCAAAAGAAGCCGGCACCCCCGTCTCGCAAAGGCCGCCCAACATCATCGTTATTCTTGCGGACGATATGGGTATCAACGACGTCACGACGCACGGCGGGGGTCTTGTTGGTGAAGGCGTTCTGACTCCGCACATCGACTCCATAGCCCGTGATGGTGTCCGGTTTGACCAGGGTTACGCGGGCGCACCCGTGTGCACGGTGTCTCGGGCTGCTCTGCTGACAGGGCGCTATCCTTGGCGCTTTGGTGTCGAATTCACGCCAACCCCCGGTGCTATGGCCCGTGTGGCCGGTGCGCTTTATGCTGACCCCAAGGCGTTGCATCCGGTCCTCATCGACCAGACCGAGGCCAAGAGGTCTAAAGACTTCAACGACCTGGGGATGCCCACCAGCGAAGTCACCATGGCAGAGAGCCTCAAGGCGCGCGGCTACCACACCCTGCACATCGGAAAATGGCACTTGGGTAGCACCGCCGACATGCGTCCCAACCAACAGGGTTTTGATGAAACGCTTTTCATGGAGAGCGGCCTTCACTTGCCTGAATATTCACCCGACGTCGAAAACTCCAAACAGGACTTTGACCCTATCGACAAGTTCCTGTGGCCCAACATGCGCTTTGGCGTCAGCTACAACGGCGGAAAGTGGTTTGAGCCGGCCAAGTACCTGGCCGACTACTTCACGGACGAAGCCATTCATGCAATCCGGAAGAACAAGAACAGACCCTTCTTCATGTACCTGGCACATTGGGGCGTGCACACCCCGCTGCAAGCCGCCAAGGCAGACTACGACGCATTGGGCCATATCAAGGACCATCGCATGCGCGTCTATGCTGCCATGGTTCGAAGCATCGACCGCAGTGTTGGACGTGTACTGCAAACCCTCAAGGACGAGGGTCTGGATCAGAACACGATGGTCATATTTACCAGTGACAACGGTGCACCCGGGTATATAGGGCTGCCCAATGTGAACAAACCCTATCGCGGTTGGAAACTCACGATGTTTGAAGGTGGATTGCGGGTTCCCTATGTGGCCAAGTGGCCTGGACACATTGCCCCGGGCACACAGTATCCTGTGCCGATCACCAACGTCGACATCATGCCGACCGTCGTCGCGGCTGCGGGCGGCGCCATGCCGACCGACCGACCCATTGACGGCGTGAATCTGCTGCCATACCTGGCAGCCAACCCCGCAGTGCAACCCGGACGCGCCCTGTTCTGGCGAGACGGTACCTACCGCGCCATGCAGGAAGACAAATGGAAACTGATCGTGTCCGAGCGCCCCCGCAAGGACTGGCTCTTCAATCTGTCGGCAGACCCGACTGAGAAAGTCAATCTGGCCCAAGACCAACCGGACCGTCTGGCCGCAATGAAAGCCAGATTGTCAGCGCACCACGCGAGCATGCCCGCACCCTTATGGCCATCCTTCATTGAAATGCCTGTGGCGATCGACAAAACGCTGGACCAGCCGCTGACACCGGGCGACGAGTACACCTATTGGGCCAATTGATGAAACGGATGGTCGCGCGCGTGGGATGGAAACCGGGCCGCCGGACCGCAACGGTATCGGTTGTATCGATGGCCTTGGCGGCAGTTGTCATTTTCAGACCACAACTGGCCTCACTTTCGCCATCCACAATCAATCAGTCGATCGCCTGTTCGTTGCCTCCTGACAAACAGTCCCAGCAACCCGGCATGGTCTGGGTACCGGACGGCAGATTCTCAATAGGCGATACGGTCTATCAAGAAGAGGGCCCTCCGCAACCACGATCTGTCAGCGGATTCTGGATGGACCGCACCGAGGTGACCAATAAGGAATTTTCGGAATTCATCGCGGCAACGGGCTATGTAACGGTGGCTGAACGGCCAGTTGACGCCACCGGGCACCCCGATTTGCCACCGGAACTGCGACTTCCAGGTGCCGTGGTATTCGCCAGTCCGGCGGAATTGACCCGTGGTGGTGACGTCCGTCAATGGTGGAGATACCAGCCGGGCGCAAATTGGCGTCATCCGGATGGCCCTGCCACCTCAATCGTTGGCAGGGATACATTTCCAGTTGTGGCGATCACCATCGAAGACGCAAAGGCCTACGCCAGTTGGAAGGGGCGCCAGCTTCCCACCGAAGCAGAATGGGAATGGGCCGCATTGGGCGGCCAGCCAGCAACACGTGGCAACGTCGAACAGCCTACCCAGGCCAACACGTGGCAAGGACGCTTCCCTGTCGACAACCTGCTCACAGACGGACACGCGGGGCTTGCACCCGTGGGATGTTTTGATCCGAACGGCTATGGACTGTACGACATGATCGGAAACGCCTGGGAAATCACCCGCGACCGCTTTGTGCCGTTCCATGATGCGCGCGACAACACCCCGCCAGATCAGCCCCCGGAAGTGGTGCGTCCCGGTAGCCAGTCCACTCGCTATGTCATCAAGGGAGGCTCTTACCTCTGTGCGCCAAACTATTGCATGCGTTATCGCGCCGGTGCCCGCCAGGGACAGGAAGGCGACTTGGCCACCAGCCATGTAGGATTTCGCACTATGGTGCGCGCCACGACAAAATGAATCCTCCGCCATGCGGGTGCTTTCGGTCATTCTTTCGTACACCTTGGCAGCCGCAACGGAGCATTCGACCTGGCCGGGTTCCTGTCCACCACGTGCTTGCGCTCGACGACCATGACGCGTCACCGCCACAGGCGACGGAGCTAAAGACGGCCGCCTTCTGCCGCGTAAAGGACGCACCGGCGGCCCAAATATTCAACGCCGTGCTGGCAGTACTGGCAACCAGGGAGCCCTTGGGTGAAACAGATCGGGTTGGGTGGGCAACACCGAGCCGCACGTGAAGATGCCTTTACGACGGCAGTGACGCAACGCGAATGCTATCAATAAAGTAGCCACCAGCGCTTATTCCGCGAGGGCTAGAGCCCTATTTTGCTCCAAGCCCCATGGCCCGCGTGATGACCTCTTTCATGATCTCGTTGGTGCCGCCGTAAATGCGGGCCACGCGGGCGTCGGCGAAACCGCGGGTGATGGGGTATTCCCACATGTAGCCATAGCCACCGAACAGCTGAACACACTCGTCCATTACCTTGCACTGCAAGTCAGTGCACCAGTACTTGGCCATGCTGGCAGTGGCGGTGTCGAGTTGGTCCTTGCAGATCAGCTCGCAGCACTTGTCGACAAACACCTGGGCCACTTGCACTTCGGTCTGCAACTCGGCCAGTGTAAAACGGGTGTTCTGGAAAGCGGCCACCGGCTGGCCAAACGCCTTGCGCTCTTTCACATAGTCCACCGTCCAGTGGATGGCGGCCTGCGCTCCGGCCACGGCGCTGACGGCAATCTGCAGGCGCTCCCAAGGCAACTGCTCCATCAGGCAGATAAAGCCGCGGTTCTCGTGGGCCTTGCCGCCCAGCAGGTTCTCAGGCGGAATGCGTACGTTGTCGAAGAACAGCTCGGAAGTGTCTTGCGCCTTCAGTCCCAGTTTTTTCAGGCGCTTGCCCACGTTAAAGCCCGGCATACCGCGTTCTACCAATACCAGGCTGGTCCCCTTGCCACCGGCGGCGGGGTTAGTCTTGGCCACGACGATGACCAGGTCAGCGTGCCAGCCATTGGTAATGAAGGTCTTGCTGCCGTTGAGCAGGTAGCTGCCGTCAGGCTGCTCAAGGCAGGTGGATTTGATGCCTTGCAGGTCCGAGCCCGCAGCAGGCTCGCTCATCGCGATGGCGCCAATCATTTCGCCGGTAGCCAGCCGGGGCAGGTACTTGGCCTTTTGCTCGGGGGTGCCGTAGTGCAGGATGTAGGGTGCCACGATTTCGCTATGCAGGCTGTAGCCGATGCCGCTCACTCCGGCGCGCGCCAGTTCCTCAAACTGGATCACCGAGAACAGCTTGTCGGCGTCTGACCCACCATATTCCTCGGGCATGCTCATGCACAAAAAACCGTTGTCACCGGCCTTGTTCCAGACCTCGCGGGCCACATAGCCCTGCTCTTCCCACTCGGCATGAAAGGGGGCGATTTCTTTGTCAATGAATTTGCGAAAGCTGTCGCGGAAGGACTCGTGGTCGGGGCTGAAGAGGGTTCTTTCGATCATGGCAGCACCTTGTTTCTATTTGGTTGATGACAGAGCTATTTCGCTTCGCGTAACCGCGGGCTGTCCCGC